>NZ_AKIN01000001.1:0-21779 GCF_000309405.1 Vaccinium witches'-broom phytoplasma str. VAC | reverse complement strand
GATCTTTGCGATTATAATGAAAGATAATTCTATACTCAACTAAAGTAGGGTATATTATATTTCTTAGGAAAATAAAATTTTTTTATTAAATAGAAAAATTATTATTAATAGAAATAGAGGAAAAAAATGAGTATATTATTCACAGATTTAAATTTATTGCCACAAACAGAAAAAGCTTTAGAAGAGTTAAATTTTTCAACTCCTACATCGGTTCAAGTTATGGCAATACCAGAAATGATACAAGGGAATGACATTATTGTTCAATCTCAAACCGGAACAGGGAAAACTTTCGCTTTCGGCATCCCTACCATTGAAAAAATAGACCCAAAATTAGATAAAACACAATCTTTAATATTGTGCCCTACAAGAGAGTTAGCTTTGCAAGTTTCTCAAGAAATTAAAAAATTATTAAAATTTCACAGAGAAATTAGAACAGCAGTAGTTTACGGTGGAGAATCTTACATTAAACAATTCCATCAACTTGATTTAAAGCCGCAAATCATTATCGCTACTCCAGGTAGAATGATCGATCTTTTAGATAGAAAAAAAGTTGATTTATCAGCAGTTAAAATTTTAATTCTTGATGAAGCTGATGAAATGTTAAAAATGGGTTTTCAAGATGCTTTAGAAACTATTTTAAGCCAAATTCCTAAAGAAAAACAAACAGCTTTATTTTCAGCTACTTTGCCTTTTTCCATTAAGAAAATAGCTTCTAAATACCAAAACAACCCTAAAGTATTAAAAGTTTTACAACAAAATATCGCTGTTAAATCTATTGAACAATTTTATTTTATTGTTAAACATTTTGACAAAAGTAAACTTTTAGTTCGTCTTTTAGATCAAAAAAATCCTGAATCAGCAATTATTTTTGCTAATACGAAAAAAGATGTTGATAATATCTTATCTTACTTACAAGAAAGAGATTTTTTAGCTGACGCTATTCACGGCGATTTAAAACAAAACCAAAGACAACACGTAATGAATAGTTTCCGTAAAAAAAATATTAAAATCTTGGTCGCTACCGATGTAGCCGCTAGAGGATTAGATATTGATGACATTAAAATGGTTATTAACTTTGATTTACCGTATGAAGACGAAGTATACGTACACAGAATTGGTAGAACCGGTAGAGCCGGTAAAAAAGGTGTTGCTTACAGTTTAATAAGCGTTCAACAAGTTTCTCAATTAAAAAAATTAGAAAATTATTTAAAAGAAAAAATAACTGCTGTTAATATCCCTTCAATAGAAGAAATTAAACAAGAACAAAATAAATTATTTGAAACTAAAATTTTTGAATTAATAGAACAAAACCCAGAAGAAAACAATAAAGCAGCAACTTTAACAGAAGCTTTATTAGAAAAATTCGATGACAAAACAATTATTAACAATTTATTAAGTCACTTAATGCCTAAAAGTAAAAAATATGAAGAAATAGCTGAACCAAAATCATTCGGTGGTTTTTCAAGTTACCAAAACACTCGTAACAATTACAGAAATAACAACTTTAACAGATTCAACAATTCTAACAGTTATGGATCCGACAACAGAAGAGAAAATTACGGCAGGAAAAGTAATTCTAACTTCTCCAATAATAATAAATTTGGTAGATTTGACGGTAGAGACCAAATGACCGAATTAACTATTAATTTAGGCAGAGAAGACGGAATTAATCCACCAGTATTTTTAAAAATTTTAAACGATAAATTTAACATTTATGGCAAAAATATCGGAAACATCAAACATCTTTCTAATAAAACTGTTTTTGAAATTGCTGATCGTTTTGTTAAACAAGTTCAATCTAAAGACAATGTTTATTACGAGAAAAAACTTTTACAAATTCAACATAGATAATAATAAACTCTCTTCTAATTTACTAAAAGATTTTATTTTATCTCAATATTTAAACCAATTTGTTTTTTTATAACAAATTGGTTTTTTTATTTCATTAAGGAGGATTTTTTTTGCTCTTTTGATTTATTTATCAAAAAAATATTTTTATCTAAAACAAAAAAAGACAAAACTTAGAATTGATAGAAAGTTTTGTCTTTTTATTATAAATATATCTAATGTGATTTAGTTTAGTTTTAATAGATTTTTTATTTTTAGATTTTTTTACTATTTTTGATCACATATTTGATCACATAATAAATAATTTTTTCATATCTTTTTCGTAAATTTTTCTATCTTTGTAAAGCTGGTTTATGACATTTAACAATTTATCATTTGAAGGTAAAGTTTTTCCAGTTATTTTTTCAATTAAGTCTTGCTGCCCCTTACCTTTTAAATTTTCGGGAGACGATATGGAACTTTTAAACAATTTTAAAGCTTCATCAAACAATTTTAAAGCTTCATCATAAGAATGGTTCACTATTTGTTTAATCAATTTTTGCGTTTCAGAATCCATTTTAGAATTAAAAACCATTAAAGGTATTTTGTTGCTAGAACTTGAAGCATTAGAATCAGGTAACATTCCGTATTTCGTCACCATTTGAGACGCTAATGAATAAGCTTTTTTATAATCATCGCTAGCTCCTACGCTAAACTGTCCGTCTCCGTAAAAAAATTCTTCTGCAATTCTTCCTCCTAATGATATTTGAATGCTTTTTTCTAAATCTTTTTTAGTAGGAAAATTACTCGCTTTTTTAGGTAAAATCAAAGTATAACCGTCAGCTTGTCCTCTAGGTTCGATAGTTACACGAACAACTTTACGATCTAATTTATGAGCTAATATAGCATGCCCCATTTCATGGATAGCAACTCTTACTTTATCTTCTTCGTTTAATTCATTTGTAGAAATAGGACCTAAAAGAACTTCGTCCATTAAATTATATATTTCTTCATTAGCAACTTCTGAAGATGCAATTTTTTTCTTTTCATTTTCAAGTTCTTTAGCTTTTTTAGCTAGTGAATCAATTTGAGCCGCACTGAAACCGAATAGATGAATTGTTTCGGCAATTTCTTTAATTCTTTGATCTAGACTTTGTTTGTTTTCTTGGGAAAACATTTTCAAACCATGCCTTTTTAAACTACCTTCTAATAATTTTTCAGTAGTTTTTAAATCCGGCAAACCCATATATATGTGTTTGCCTAAGCGACCTTGTCTGGTTAAAGCATCGTCTAAAAGGTCAAATCTATTAGTAGCCCCAATAATAATGGCTTGTGGTTCGTTTTTATTTTTATTAAAACCGTCTAAATTGGCTAATAAAGCGTTTAAAGTAGATTCATGTTCTGAATGATTATTATCATCACTTTTACTTCTTGCTCTACCGATGGTTTCTATTTCATCAATAAAAATAAAATAAGTGTTATTATTGTCTTTAATCGCTTTTTCTTTCGCTGTTTTAAAAAGATTTCTAATTCGAGAAGCTCCTACTCCAACGTATTTTTCGACAAAATCTGAACCAGTTGCAGAATAAATAGAACTTATATCTTTAAGTTCTCCTGCTAAAGTTTTTGCCAAAAAAGTCTTACCTGTTCCTGGTGGTCCATAAAGTATAACTCCTCTTTCTACTTCGCCTTTTTTAGTATTTTTAGCATATTCCACTAATTTTTTTAATTCGTTTTTTTCATTTGCATAACCATAAAAATCTTTAAATGTTTTATAATAAGTTGTTATCAATTTATCTTTAGCCCATGAATTTTCTTCTTTATTCGCCTCAATATCGCCCAACATTGATTTTGTTATTAAGTAAAAAACACCGATAATTAACAAAACATTCAATAAGATGCTAGTGATATTTTTGATAATGTTGAGCCAATCTTTCTTTTTATGAATATTTTTGTTAGGATGGTTTTGCTCAAAATGCAAAAACTCATCAAAATTGTTAAAATTTTGTGTCATAAATGTAATAAAATCCTTTTAAATTTTATTGTTTAATAAAAAAATGCGTCACTGTTTGAATTTTTATAAATATTAATTTCTTTTTGAAAACATTTTTTTAATAAAGTCTAAAATATTTTAACAAAAAAAGAACAATTTTGATGACTTAATTCTTTTTAAAATAATTATTATAAAATTGATTTATATTCTTTTTGATTGATATCAACATTATGTTTGATGACATAACGATTTTTAGGATGTTTTCGACATTCTTTCGAACAACTGCCTAAATATTTATGTTCGTTCTCTTCGCTGCATAAAATTTGTACGTTACAACTTGGATTAGCGCAGTTAATATATCTTTCACATGGTTTTTGGTCAAAATAATCTTTACCCACGATAACGTGTTCGTGTTGATTTACTTTAGTCGCTATTCTTTCGTCAAAAACATAAACTTGACCGTCAAATAATTTGCCTTGAACCTCTTCGTCTTGACCGTATTTAACAATACCGCCTTCTAATTGGTAAACTTCTTCTACCCCTTTTTGCTTTAAAAAAGCGGACATTTTTTCACAACGCACTCCGCCAGTACAATAAGTCAAAACTTTTTTATCTTTCAATAAAGAGATGTTTTGTTCAGCCCATTTAGGTAAATCACGGAAATTACGAACATTAGGGTTAATAGCGTTTTTAAAATGTCCTATATTATATTCATAATCATTACGAACATCCAACACTACTACATCTTTTTTTTGTAATAATTGATAAAATTCTTTAGGTTTTAAATAATTATTCGCTTTTTCTTTTAAAGAAATATCGTCTTTTAATTTTAAAGCCACAATTTCTTCTTTATGTTTTACCGAAAGACGAGGGAAAACATGTTTATCAGAAGGCTCTATTTTAAATTCTGTTTCTGAGAAGCGCGGATCTTGTGCTAAATCAGCCATATAAGTGTTAATATCTTTTTCTAAACCTGATAAAGTACCATTAATACCTTCATGAGAAACAATAATTCTCCCTAAAAGCCCTAATTTTTGACAAAAGTTTAAATGACTTTTTTGAAAAGATTCAGGGTCTTCAATATGTGAATAATTATAAAATAAAATAACTAAATAAGGTTTTTTTTCGGCCATAAATTGCAATTCCTATCTTGTGAATAACTTTTTAAAAATATTTTAAGTGAAAAATAAAAATTTTTAAATGTCATAACTAAATATATTATAAATCGTTTTAACTCATTTTTACTAAAAAAATATATTAATTTTCTTTCTTTTCTATCTCTTATTCAAAAGAAGAACTCTTAAAAGATTTCAAGTACTTTCTTAAAAGAGTTCTAAAACGGAAATGAGCCATTGAATATGACTCATTTCTTCCCCTCTATGCTCTTCTTTTACTTAGAAGTTAATTTTTTCTAAAGAATATTTTTCTAAAACATATTCTAATTTAGGAGCTAAAAAAATAATTAATATACTGCCGATAACATAATAAATTATAAATAAAAAAGAGCTAAAAAATAAACAAAATTCCCAAGCTTGTCCCTTTTCTTTTAAACTGTATAAAAAACGCCATAAAAACAAATCTTTTTGCGAAGGGTTGATTCTTTGAAAATAAACAAAATAAGTAGAAAGAGAAGTGCTTAAAATTCTGGAAAAGACTACTGTAAACAAACTGATTAAAATAGTTTTTTTATTTTTTAACTGGTTAAAATCGTTTTTATAAAAAAGACCTGATAAACTAACTGATAAATCATAAATAAGGTAATCAAAAAGTAAAGTTAAGAAAAAATAAAAACATCCCAATTGATAAACTTCTTTAGTGCTGATGATATAAGCATAACTTTTTAATAAATGGAATAAAGTGTAAAAACAATTGACCATTAAACCGTTTTTAAAACCTAAAACGAAACCTGATAAAAATAAAACAAGAAAAGATAATTTAAAAATTTGTCCTCCAAAAGGTAAAGTTAAAAAAGGTAAAAACCATTTTTGAAAATAATCCAACATTATAGACATTGAAATAAAAATAGAAATAATAATTATTTTACGTAAAACAAATTTTCCTGTCTGTTGTTTAACCATTGTTACCTCTTTGAATTTGAACAATATTAAATGAAATTATTTTTTTCAATATCAATTTAATTTTATCATAACAAATATGGGAAAATGATTAAATATATAAAAGAGCTAATTATTTTTGATAAATGGTTTAAAGGAGGGAAAAGGTATTTTTGGTAGTTTAGATTAGATAAAAGGAAAGGCATTGTGTTTTTAATTGATTAAACTCTTTTTGAAGGATTCTAAATTCTTAATTATTTTATTTTGGGACTCTATTTTTTCATCCATTAAGGATAAGAAATGAGTTATTTTGTTTTTTTCTTGGAGGAAAGGAGCAAGTCGAACACTAAATTTATATAAATCATTTCTTGATATATAAGGGGTTCATACTTTAGCAGAAGATGACGTTTTAGCTATTGTTTTACCACATGGCGTTTTATTCCACGGTGGTAGCGAACTAGAAATTAGAAAAACTTTAATAGAAAAAAATTATTTAGACACTGTAATCGGTTTACCAGCTAATTTATTTTTCGGAACTTCTATTTCGACGTCTATTTTAGTATTTAAAAAATACAGTATAAACAAGGGTGGTATTTTATTTATTGACGTTTAAAAAGAATTCAATAAAGAAGGTAAAAAAACGTTTTAACAGAAGAAAATATTAAAAAAATAATCAACATGCACCACACAATCATCATCCCAAAAAAAATGAAAGCTAATTTCCATAAGACACTTTTATACTCTTGATTTTCTTCTTCTAGCCAAGTGCTATCCGTACGCCCTTCTCTTTCTATCGGAAAATAAGCCAATAATTTAATGAAAAAAAAGGTTTTTAAAAACATATTTATCTCCTTATTTATTTCTGTTTTTCTAATTTTTTTTCAGTTGATAAAAAAGTATAATGTAAAATTTTAATTATACAATTTATTATTATTTTATCATATTTCCTGCTGAATTATCATAAATAAACTTTTTTTAGGCAATAATTAAACACTCATTTTTAACCCTCAAAAAGAAGAACTAGCAAAAAATCCGTATAAATAAAAAAAGACTTTGATAGTCTTTTTTTTAAGAAGTGGACGAAATTATTCAAGAATTTTAATTACCGAACCTGCTCCAACAGTACGTCCGCCTTCGCGAACAGAAAATTTAGTTCCTTCTTCCATAGCAATTGGATTAATTAAAGTAACTGTAACTTCGGCTAAATCACCAGGCATTACAATTTTAACATCATCTTGTAATTCGATAACACCAGTAACGTCAGTAGTTCTTAAGTAGAATTGAGGACGGTAATTAGTACCGAAAGGAGTAGTTCTTCCGTTTTCTTTAGCTGTAAGAACATAAATTTGCGCTAAGAACTTAGAATGTGGTTTAACACTGCCAGGCTTAACTAAAACTTGTCCACGTTCTACGTCTTCACGAGAAACACCACGCAATAAAACCCCTACGTTGTCACCAGCTTGCGCTGTGTCTAAAGATTTTCTAAACATTTCTAAACCTGTAACAACAGCTTTTTTAGTTTCTCTAATTCCAACTATTTCTACTTCTTCACCAACCTTAAACATTCCTCTTTCAACACGTCCAGTAGTAACAGTTCCTCTACCTGTAATAGTGAAAACATCTTCTATCGGCATTAAGAAAGGTTTGTTAATTTCACGAACCGGGTCTTCTACGTAAGTGTCTAAAAAGTCAAGTAATTCTTGGATTTTCTCTAAATATTTAGGGTCACCTTCAACCGCTTTTAAAGCAGATCCTCTAACGATAGGAACTTCGTCACCTAAAAAGCCATGTTTATTTAATAATTCTCTAATTTCGATTTCTACTAATTCTAAAAGTTCTTCATCAGCAACAACATCACATTTATTGATGAAAACTAATAATTTAGGAACACCTACTTGTTTAGCTAATAAGATATGTTCTTCTGTTTGGGGCATAATTCCGTCAACAGCAGAAATTACCAAAATACCAGCATCCATTTGAGCAGCGCCAGTAATCATATTTTTAATGTAATCGGCATGTCCAGGACAATCTACGTGAGCATAGTGTCTTTTTTCTGTTTCGTATTCTACGTGAGAAGTACTAATAGTGATACCACGTTCTTTTTCTTCAGGCGCTTTATCGATTTGATCGTAACTTTGTTTATCTGCTAATCCTTTTGTAGATAAATAAGAAGTAATTGCAGCTGTTAAAGTAGTTTTACCATGATCAACGTGACCAACAGTTCCTACATTAACGTGTGTTTTATTTCTGTTAAAAACTTTAGTAGCCATTTTATTAAGGCCTCCTTTTTTGAATTTTTTATTTTTTAATAAATATTTTGAGAAATTAACTACGTTCTTTAATAATATTTTCCGTAATACTTTTTGGTGTTTTTTCATATTTAGCAAATTGCATTACGAAATTAGCTCTACCTTGAGTGTTGGAACGCAAATTAGTCGCGTAACCAAACATTTCTGATAAAGGTACCAAAGCTTTAATCGCGATTGTGTTACCACGGTTTTCTTGTGTTTCTATTCTACCTCTTCTGGAAGTCAAATCGCCAATTACATTACCAACATATTCATTCGGTGTTATGATTTCCACATTCATAATAGGTTCTAAAATAACAAGACCACCATTGTTTTTAGTTTCTTTTAAAGCTATAGAAGCAGCGATTTTGAAGGCCATCTCTGATGAATCGACATCATGGTAAGAACCATCTGTTAAAGTTGCTTTAACATCAATGAAAGGATAACCGGCTAAAATACCGCCAGATAAAGATTCTTCTAATCCTTTTTTAACTGAAGGGATATATTCACGCGGAACAGAACCACCCACAATTTTATTAACAAACTCAAACCCTTTACCAGGATTTGGCTCAAAAGTCATACAAACATGCCCGTATTGCCCACGTCCGCCAGATTGACGAATGAATTTACCTTCTGTTTGCGTTTCTTTAGTTAAAGTCTCACGATAAGAAACTTGAGGTTGCGCCACATTAGCTTGGATTTTGAATTCTCTTCTTAAACGATCCATAATAATGTCTAAATGAAGCTCACCCATACCAGCAATAATAGTTTGAGCTGTTTCGTGGTTAATATAAACTTTAAAAGTTGGATCTTCTTCTGCTAATTTTCCTAAAGCAAAAACAATTTTATCTTGATCATTTTTAGTTTTTGGTTCAACTGCAATCTCAATAACTGGCTCAGGGAAATTCATTGATTCTAAGATTACAAAATCATTTTCAGCTGTTAAAGTGTGTCCTGTAATAGTATTTTTCAATCCTACTACAGCCACAATATCACCAGCACTAGCTTCTTGAATCTCTTCTCTATCATTAGCGTGCATTTGCAACAAACGTCCTACACGTTCTTTCACGTTTTTCACAGTATTCTTAATATAAGTTCCTGTTTTAACGGTACCTGAATAGACTCTTAAAAAAGTTAAACGCCCTACAAAAGGATCAGTCATAATTTTAAAAGCTAAAGCTGTGAAAGGTTCATCATCAGAAGTTTTACGAACTATTTCGTTACCATCAGCATCTTTACCAGTAATAGAAGGCACATCAGACGGAGAAGGTAAATAATCAATAACAGCGTCTAAAGTTTTTAAAATACCTTTATTTTTAAAAGCAGAACCGCATAAAACAGGGAAGAATTTAACATCTAAAGTTGCTTTTCTGATGATTCTTTTTAACATGTCTGTTGTAATTTTTTGTTCATCAAAAAACATTGTCATTAATTCATCATCAAAATCTGCTAAAATTTCAATTAATTCTTCTCTTTTTAATAAAGCAGTTTCTTTCAAATATTCAGGTATTTCTATTTCTTTAGCGTTTTCTGACGGTGAACCGTCATATTCGAAAGCTTTCATCTCGATTAAATCGATTAAACCGGTGAAATTATTTTCTTTACCGATAGGCCATTGGATAGCACAAGCTTTCACGCCTAAGCGTTTTTTCAAAGTTTCAATAGCGTAAGCATAATCAGCTCCCACTTTATCCATTTTATTAACGAAAATAATTCTTGGCACTTTATATTCAGTCGCTTGACGCCAAACTGTTTCTGTTTGCGGTTCCACTCCTGCTTGAGCATCAATTACCACTATTGCACCATCTAAAACTCTTAAAGAACGAGAAACTTCCACTGTAAAATCAACGTGTCCCGGAGTATCAATTATTTGAATTTGATGATCTTTCCAAAAAGTTGTTGTAGCGGCAGAGGTAATAGTAATTCCTCTTTCTTGTTCTTGTGCCATCCAGTCCATTTGCGAAGCACCATCGTGTGTTTCGCCTATTTTATGAATCTTACCTGTATGAAATAATATTCTTTCAGTTGTTGTTGTTTTACCAGCATCAATATGAGCCATAATACCGATATTACGAATTTTTTCTAGTTTAAATTGACGTCCCATTAGTATAATTTTCCTTACTTATTCCGATTACCAACGATAATGAGCGAAAGCTTTATTAGCTTCAGCCATACGATGTGTATCTTCTCTTTTTTTCACTGATAAACCAGTGCCAGAAGCGGCTTCAACTATTTCCTTAGCTAGTTTTTCTTCCATAGTTTTTTCACTACGTTTTTGAGCATATTGAATTAACCATCTTAAACCTAAAGATTGACGTCTTTCTGCACGAACCTCTGAAGGAACTTGATAGTTTTGGCTTCCTATTGTACGTGTACGTACTTCTAAAATAGGCATAATATTATTTAAAGCTTCATTGAAAACATCAATCGGTTCTCTCTGAGTCATTTCTTTTACACGATCTAATGCACCGTATAAAATAGATTGAGCTGTTCCTTTTTTACCACTTTTCATAATCGTATTAATAATTTTAGTTACTAATTTAGAATTATAAATTGGATCTGGTGAAACTTCTCTTTTTCGAGCACTTCTTTTACGAGACATATATGTACCTTTATTTCTTTCGTTATTTTTTTATCTGAACATTTTTTTAATCAAAATAATGCTTATTTTTTAGCTACAACTCTTTTAGATCCATATTTAGAACGGCTTTGTTTTCTATTAGCTACACCAGTAGCATCCAAAGCTCCTCTTACAATGTGATAACGTACACCAGGTAAATCTTTCACTCTTCCTCCACGTACTAAAACAGTACTATGTTCTTGTAAAGAATGACCTACTCCAGGAATATAAGCTGTTACCTCAGAACCATTACTTAAACGTACTCTAGCGAACTTTCTTAAAGCGGAGTTAGGTTTTTTTGGCGTCATAGTAGAAACTTTAATACAAACACCTGATTTTTGAGGCGAATTGTAGTTTTTAGTTTTTTTCTTTAAATTATTATAACTAAACCCTAAAGCAGGCGATTTAGATTTAGAAACTTTATCGCTTCTTCTTTTTTTAATTAATTGTGAAACAGTAGGCATCGCGAAATGAATCCCCTTTTTTTATTTTTTTTATAAAGTATAAATATAAGACAACTTATTTTATCTTTTTTTATGATAAAAGTCAATATTTTTTATACTTTATTTTTGAAAAAATATACCTTTTTTTATTAAATACTTTCTTCTGGTAATGTTTTTTCCTCTTCAAGAGTTTTTACTTCAAGGTTTTCTTCCAGATTGTCTGACTCAACCTCTAGGTTAACCTCTTGGCGAATTGGGTACTCAAAATAAGATGTTTCCAAAATACCTGTTCCCGCCGGAATCAAACCACCAACGATAACGTTTTCTTTCAGCCCGTATAAATTATCTTTTTGACCTCTAATAGCTGCATCGATTAAAATTTTAGTTGTTTCTTGGAAAGAGGCTGCTGAAAGCAAAGAATCACTTTTCAACGAAGCTCTCGTAATCCCTAATAACACCGGCCGTCCTACGGCTAAAGTTTTGTTTTGTTTAATTATCTCGGCGTTAACTCGTTTGAATTCTTTAATGGAGACTTCTAATCCCGGTAAGAAATGAGTATCACCTTCAGAGATAATTAAGACTTGTTTAAACATTTGGTGAACGATAATCTCAATGTGTTTATCACTAATATTAACACTTTGAGATTGATAAACTTTTTGCACTTCTTCTAAAATGTATTTTTGTGTTTTTTTCACACTACTTACTCTTAACATTTCTCTTAAATCAACCGAACCAGAAGTTAACCTTTGTCCCGCTTCAACATGCATATTTTTCTGCACTATAACATCCACATTACTATCAACAGTGTAAATATATTCTTCGTTCGGATTGTTATCAGGAACAATAATAATTTCGTAAGAATAAGAAGTAATGTTTTTCACGTCTCTAACCATACCGTCGTATTCACTAATAATAGCTTTGCCTTTTGGCTTTCTCGCTTCAAATAATTCTTGAATTCTCGGCAAACCTTGCGTAATATCTGCTACCGAAAGAACTCCACCAGTATGGAAGGTCCTCATCGTTAACTGCGTACCCGGTTCGCCAATAGATTGAGCCGCTACTACACCAACTGCTTCACCTATTTCTACACTTTTATTAGTCGCTAAATTTAAACCATAACATTTAGTGCAAATACCGTATTCACAATTACACGTTAGAACGCTTCTGATTTTAACTTTAGTGATATTAGCTTCTAAAATAACTTTAATGATTTCTCTTGTGATAATTTTGTTTTTAGCTAAAATAACTTCTTGTGTTTCTGGATGAATAATATCTTCTGAAGTAAAACGGCCAAAAATTCTTTCTGGTAAAGAAATGATTTCTTTTTCGTCTCTTGTAATAGCTTCTACGCTAAAGCCCTTGTCGCTGCCACAATCTTCTTTGATAACAATGATATCTTGAGCTACATCCACCAATCTTCTAGTTAAATAACCGGATTCAGCTGTTTTTAAAGCTGTATCAGTCGAAACTTTACGAGCTCCGTGAGTAGAAATAAAGAATTCATGCACTGTTAACCCTTCTTTGAAAGAACTTTTAACAGGAATTTCTAATACTTCTCCTTTTGGACTATTCATTAATCCTCTCATCCCAGATAACTGAGAGAAGTTAGAAGCATTACCACGAGCTCCACTATCGCTAATCATGTATAAATGATTATCTTGGTGGAATTCTTGCATTAACCCTTCTTGGATCACGTCACGAACATTTTTCCATTCTTGAATTACTAAGCCTTTTTTTTCTGAAACAGTCAAGAAACCTTTATCATAAAATTTTTCTATTTCTAAAATTTTATTTTCTACTTGGCCGATTAAAGCCTCTTTTTCAGAATAAACGTTAATATCTGAATGAGAAATAGTAATCCCTCCCATTGTAGAGTATTTAAAACCTAAGTTTTTAATATCATCTAACATTTTGGAAGTTTCGGTAATATTACTTTTCTTAAATACTTGGTCAATTACCATAGAAAGGAATCTTTTTTTGAAAGGTTCAGGTGGTTTAATATTAGTTAAATAATCGGAAGGATTAACACCTCTAGGAATGAAATAAACATCTGGCGTTCTTACTTCTAAATTGTATAAAGAAGGTTCTTGAACATAGGGAAAATCGTTAGGTAAAATATTGTTAAAAATCATTTTCCCTAAAGTTGTAACCAAATACTTGTCTTTTTGCGTTTCGGAGAAATAAGAGTCAATATTAGACGTTTTTACTAAAATTCTTGTATGTAAAGAAATTACTTTATTATGGAAAGCCAATTCGGCTTCTTTTAAATCATAAAATAATTTTCCTTCATTACGGTGTTTTAATTGATGTTCTTCATTCAGTTTTTCAGGATTAACACCTTTTACTGTACGATTTTTAACCTCTTCAATAGTTAAATAATAATTGCCTAAAACCATATCTTGAGAAGGAGATAAAACTGGGCTACCGTTTTTAGGGTCTAAAATATTATTAGACACTAACATTAATAAACGTGCTTCAGCTTGAGCTTCTAAAGAAAGAGGAACATAAACTGCCATTTGATCGCCATCAAAATCCGCATTAAAAGCTGGCGTTACTAAAGGATGTAATCTAATTGCTTTACCATCGATTAACTTCGGTTCAAAAGCTTGTATTCCTAAACGGTGTAAAGTTGGAGCTCTGTTTAATAAAACCGGATGTTCTTTAACAACTTCTTCTAAAACGCTCCAAACATATTCATTCATTTTTTCATACAACAAATTAGCGCTTTTTTTATCAACTCCTTTAGCTTCTTGCAATTTGTTTAAAATAAAAGGTTTAAATAAAATGACTGCCATTTGTCTCGGAATACCACATTGGTGGATTTTTAAATCAGGACCAACGATAATAACTGAACGACCTGAATAATCCACTCTTTTTCCTAAAAGATTTTGACGGAAACGCCCTTGTTTCCCTCTCAACATTTCGGATAAAGATTTCAAATGACGGTTTCTCTCCACATTAGAAGTATTTTTTTTACTTACTTTTACATTATCAAACAAAGCATCAACCGCTTCTTGAAGTAGTCTTTTTTCGTTTTTAATAATTAATCTTGGCGCTTTTTGAATAATTTGTTTTTTCAAACGATTATTACGGTTTAAAATTCTTCTGTATAAATCATTAGTATCGGTCGTTGCAAAACGTCCACCATCTAAAGGAACAATAGGTCTTAAATCAGAAGGCAGAACAGGAATAACATCCATTACCATCCATTCTGGTTTATTATCAGATTTACTGAAAGATTCGATAATTTCTAATCTTTTAATAATTACATCTCTTTTTTGTTTAGAGACTTGTTTCAACATTTTTCTTAATTCTGCAACACTTTCCTCTAAATCAAGTTCTTCTAATAATTTTTTAATCGCTTCTGCCCCGGTTAAAGCGGTAAATCCATTACCAAACAGTTCTAAATATTGGCTATATTGTAATTCTGTAATAATTTGTCTTTTTTCTAAATTAGTTTTACCTGGATCAAGAACGATATAAGAAACATAATAAACGATTTCGGATAATTCTTTAGCTTTAATACCTAATAAAATCGCTAATCTACTTGGCAAACTATTAACATACCAAGTATGAACAATAGGAGCTGCTAATTCAATATGTCCCATTCTTTCACGTCTTACTTTTTGTTCAGTAATTTCAATACCACAACGTGAACAAGTTTGACCTTTTTTTAAGGTTTGTTTTTTGGCACAAGCGCATTGTAAATCTTTTACAGGACCAAAGATTTTCGGACAAAATAAGCCACCGAATTCCGGTTTAGCCGTACGATAATTAATAGTTTCGTAATTAACAATTTCTCCATAAGACCATTGTCTAATTTCATGCGGAGAAGCTAAACGAATTTTAAAATATTCGTATTCTCTACTGCCGTATTCTTTTTGTGATTTAAAGTCAGTTTGTCCTTCTACACTAAAAGTAACCGAAGAAGAAGAGTTTTTAGAACCAGAAGAGACCACATCTGTTAAAGCGGTTTCTTCATTTAAAAAAGGATTGAAATTTTCATCTAATTCTTTTTTGATATTTAGTTCGTAATCTTCTTCCTCTTCTAAATCATCTTCACTAAAATCAATATCTTCTAAATCATCATCTTCATCATCGTTAAAATCATCATTATATAAACTAAACACTAACTCAATTTCTTCTAAACAAGCCTGTTTGTCTTGAAATAACTGCAATAACATGGATTTATTAGTTTGAATTAAAGAACGACAATCCATAATTTTATTACTATGTAAAACTTCAATAATATCTGGATTTAAATTTAAATTTTCTAAAGATTCAGGCAAATAGTGCTCTTTTAAAATTAATATCGTTTCAAATAAAAATTCTTGTGGCAATAAAGTGTGGAGGTCTTTTAAAGTGTAATTGTTAAAATCAGATAACGAAGTAACACCGATTAATTTTAACGCTTCAATAGTTTTTTTCGAAAGAGAAAGTTCTTCAATTTTAACATTTAAATTTATCATTGATATTTTTTTCCTTACTATTATTAACTAAAGAATGATTAACTTTGTTCTCTTTAGTGTCAGATTTAATTAATTCCACATGCAAACCTAAAGATTGTAATTCTTTTGAAAAAACTCTAAAACTTTCAGGAATAGAAGGTTTTGGCAGCGGTAATCCGTTGGTAATAGAATTATAGGTTTTATTACGTCCGATAATATCATCACTTTTCACAGTTAAAATTTCTTGTAAAGTGTGAGCAGCACCATAAGCATATAAACTCCAAACCTCCATCTCGCCAAACCTTTGTCCTCCGTTTTGGGCTTTGCCTCCCATAGGTTGTTGAGTTATCAAAGTATAAGGTCCTACGTTTCGAGCATGCAGTTTATCATCGATCATATGAGATAACTTAATCATATATAATGATCCTACAGACACAGGATTATCATAAGGTTCTCCTGTTCTTCCGTCGTATAAAGTCATTTTACCATCAGGCGATAAATTAGCTTCTTCCATGATATTTTGTAAATCTTGGTTATTAACGCCATCAAAAATAGGTGTTACTACTTTAATGTTTAATTTTTTAGCTGCCATACCTAAATGCATCTCTAAAATTTGCCCAATATTCATACGACTTGGCACGCCTAAAGGATTTAAAATAATATCAATCGGAGTACCGTCGGCCATATAAGGAAGATCTTCTTTAGGTAAAATCAAGGAAATTACCCCTTTATTTCCGTGTAATCCCGCCATTTTATCACCGACATTGATTTTTCTTTTTTTAGCAATAAAAATACGGACAATTTCGTTCACACCTGGTTTGGCAATAGGATCGCCATTTTTAATAGAAAAATATTGTACACTTTGAACAATACCGCCATCTCCACAAGGATATCTTAAAGAAGCATCTTTGTAATCACGTGCTTTTTCTCCAATAACCGTTTGAATTAATTTTTCGTAAGGCGTCGGTTCAAAAATTCCTTGAGGAATTATTTTACCTACTAAAATATCGCCCTCTTTCACTTCAGAACCAGGAATAATAATTCCTCTTTCGTCTAAATTTTTAACCGCTTCAGCGCTAACGTTGGGCACTTCACGAGTGATTTCTTCTTTACCAGAACCTTTTTTCAATTCTCTAGTTTGAATTTCGTATTTGTTAATATGAATAGAAGTATAAACATCGTTTTGCACTAAATTTTCAGACATAATAATTGCATCTTCATAATTATAACCGTGCCACGTCATGAAAGCTACCGTTACATTTCTACCTAAAGCTAATTCACCTTGGTAAGTTGAAGGACCATCTACGATAAGATTGCCTTTTTTAATATATTCGCCTCTAACCACGATAGGTTTATGTAAAATTAAAGTATCTTGGTTGGATTTAACAAAAGTTGTTAATTCATAAGAACGTTCTTGTCCTGATTCTTCTTTAATCACTATTTTTTTAGCATCAACGTATTTCACAATACCACTTTCTTCAGCCACAATTAAGCAACCTGAATCTTTGGCGATTCTGTATTCAATGCCAGTAGCAACAATCGGAGATCTAGGAATTAATAAAGGTAACGCTTGGCGTTGCATGTTAGCGCCCATCAAAGCTCTAGAAGCATCATCATGTTCTAAAAAAGGAATAGAAGAAGTTGCTACAGAAACTATTTGTTTCGGAGAAACATCCATATAAGTAATCTTATTAGCATCAAATAATCCTGTTTCACCGTTTCTTCTTGCGATCACTTTTAAAGTTTTAAAATTGTTATTTTCATCTAAAGGTGTAGAAGCTGAAGCAATGATTTGCTCTTCCTCTTGAATAGCTGTTAAATAATCGTATTCTTGAGTTACGTGAGAAACACCGTTTTCATGCTTAACTCTAAAGAAAGGAGTTTTAATAAAACCGTATTTATCTACTTGGGCGTAAGTTGATAAAGAAGAAATTAAACCTATAGAAGGCCCCTCAGGAGTTTCAATCGGACATAAACGTCCGTAATAAGAGTTATGAACATCCCTTACTTCAACCCCAGCGCGGTCACGATCTATACCGTCCGTTCCTAAAGCAGAAATTCTTCTTTTTTGGGTTAACTCGGCTAAAGGATTAATTTGATCCATAAAGTGAGATAAACGCGAACTACCAAAAAAAGTTTTTAAAACAATAGAAAGCGAAGAAAAGTTAACTAACCCTCCAGGAGCGATAGATTCGAATTTACTAATTGACATACGGTCTTTAATGTTTTTTTCTGATCTAGTCAAGCCAATACGGAATTGATTTTTTAACAATTCATCTATTAATCTTAATCTTCTGTTTCCTAAATAATCGATATCATCAACATGTCCGATATTCATATACAAGTTTAAGTAATAACTAATGCTAGCGATAATATCAGATAAAACGATGTTTTCTGATCTTTCTTCTTGGTTATTGCCAATTATTTTCACAAAAGTTTTGTTTTCTTTGTCGTCTAAAAAATAAACTTCTAAAACTTCGTTAAAAACTTTTTTAACGTCGTTTTCTTTTTTTTCAACGTTTTGACCTTCTAAAAAGAATTTAACTATTTTTTCATCAATCTTTTCTTTATTCGCTTCTATAATAGCGATCAATTCCTCATTTAATATAGAATCAGCTTCAATTAATATTTCACCTGTCTGGAAATTAGAAATATTATCTTTAACGTATAAGTTGTCATCCGTTTCGCTTTTTCTATAAGTCATGGCGGATTCGTTAGTCATTTCGTTTTCTAAATGATATTCAGAATTAACCAATTCCTTACGTAAATATTGACGTTTTTGTCTTAATTGTTCGATGATATCACGCGTTAAAAGAGTGCCTTTAGGGAATAAAATCTCATTAGTATCTATATCTTTTAAATCTTTTGCTAAAAAAGTGTTTTCTACTCTATTTAGAACATCTAATTTTTTATTGATTTTATATCTACCTACAGAAGATAGATCGTATTTTTTACGATCGAATAAACGCGTTCTAACGAACTCTCTCGCTGCATTGGCAGGCACTTTTTCCCCTTGATGTAATTTTGAATAAAGTTCCACGATAGCATCACTAGAATTAGATTCTTCGTCTTTTTGAAAACTTAAATCCAATAATTCGTTTTTTCCAAAAACATTTTCAATTTCTTCTCTCGAATTAAATCCTAAAGTATGAATGAATTTAGTTAAAGGTATTTTTTTAGAACGATCTAATTTAGCATATAAAAAATCTTTATTACTTTGTTCGAATTCTATCCAAGCTCCCCTAGTAGGGATGATTTGACCTAAAAAAAGCATTTTATTCGTTTTATTATCAAATTTTTGAGAAAAATAAGCCCCAGAAGAACGAATGATTTGCGCCACAACAACTCTTTCAGTCCCGTTGATAACAAAAGTTCCTGAAGGAGTGATTAAAGGCAAATCAGTCATTAAGATACGTGATCTTTTCACTTCTTTAGTTAAAACATTTTCTAATTTAACGTGGACGAACAATTCAGATGAATAAGTGAAATCTCTGTTTTTAGATTCTTTAATATCGAATTTTGGCTTTTCTAAAAAAAAATCTTCAAAATGTAATTTTAAATCACCATTATAACTTTCGATGGGAAAAATATCTTCTAAAGCCGATTTAATACCTGATTCTAAGAATTTTTTAAATGAATTCTTTTGAATTTCTATTAAATTAGGCAAAGGAAAGTCATATTTCATTTTCGAATAGTTGCGTCGTTCTACTTTATTACCATATTTAACGTTGCGATATCTGCTCATTTTTTACTCCAATACATCATTTATTCATTTTTCGAAAGAAAATAGATAAAATAAAATCCTTAAAATAATCCTTTTATCTGATAAAAAAAATATAAGTCAAAAGACAATAAAAAACCTAAGATTTTTTTCTCAGGTTTTTTACTAATAATATTTTTTAACGAATATTATTTTAATTCTACTTTAGCGCCCAATTCTTCTAATTTAATTTTAATCTCTTCCGCTTCATCTTTGCTAACACTTTCTTTAACAACAGCATCAGGTGTTTCAGTTAATTTTTTAGCTTCTGCTAATCCTAAACTTGTAATTTCACGGATAGCTTTAATAACAGCTAATTTGCTAGAACCAAAGTTTTTCAAAATAACTTGGAATTCTGTTTGTTCTTCGACTGCAGCAGCCGAGTCAGCACCATTACCAGCTACAACTAATGAAGCAGAAGGATCAATTCCGAACTCTTCTTTTAATCCATCTACTAATTCTTTAATTTCTAATAAAGACATCCCTTTTAAAGATTCAATAAAAACCTCTTTAGTTAATTTAGCCATTTGTTTGATTCCTCTCTTTTGTTATCATTTTAACAATTTTATATTTATTATTCTTTTTTAGATAAAATATCTAATCCAACGGATAATTCTTTTAAAGGCATTAACATACCTGAAGCTAACATAGTTAACAATGCTTCTCTTGAAGGCAAAGTAGCTAACTCATGCATCATTTCGACTGAATATATTTTATTTTCAACAAGTCCAGAAGAAATTTTAACAAATTTATTTGTTTTAGAAAAATCATATAAAACCTTTAACGGTGAAATTAAGTCATCTTCGCTAAATAATAAAGCTTTTGAGTTTTTAAAATCAGTTAAATCTTGATGATCAACAGAAGTAAAAGTTCTTTTAATGATGTTATTAGAATATAATTTGATATTGCTTCCAAATTCTCTTAATTGTACTCTTAATTGAGTAAAATCACTCACTTTAAGACCTTTATATTCAAATAAAACCACTAATTTAGATTTATTTATTTTTTCCGTTAAAGTGTTAACGTTTTCTATTTTATGTTCGATAACAGGTCTTAACATATCTTTTTCATCCCTTTCTATTTATTTGTATATATCGTACACTACAAATATTTTTTCAAAAAAGTTTTTTTAACTCATTAAAGTATGATCAACTCTAACACCAGGAGCCATCGTAGAAGAAAGAGTCATGGATTTGATAAAATTACCTTTTACTGTTTTAGGTCGCACAGAAGTTATATGTTCGTATAAAAACTGAGCGTTTTCCAATAATTGTTCTTTACTAAAAGAAGTTTTTCCTAAAATAGTGTGTAAATTACCATTTTTATCAACTCTATATTCTATTCTCCCTTTTTTAATATCTTTAATCAAAGGAGCTAAGTTGTCTGTAACTGTCCCTAATTTAGGGTTAGGCATTAAACCTTTAGGACCTAAAACACGTCCTAATTTGGACACACTTGGCATCATTTCAGGAGTAGCAATTAAAACATCAAAATCTAACCAATTTTTAGCGATTTTATTCACTAATTCTTGGTCTCCTACTATATCAGCACCAGCTTCTTCAGCTTCTTTAACTTTCATCCCTTTAGCTAGAACAGCTACTTTTAGCTTTTTACCGCTACCATGAGGCAATACTAAAGCACCGCGCATATTTTGTTCTGCTTTTTTAGGGTCAAGGTTTAAAGAAAAAACACATTCAACAGTGGAATCAAATTTAACTAATTGAGTTTGTTGAACTAAATCAACTGCTTGCGAAACTGAATAAGATTTCTTAGAATCTATCATTTGACGCATGGCTAAATATTTCTTACTTCTTTTCATATTTAAAAAACCTGTGTAAAATTTAAAACCTTTCTAGGACGTTATTCAAAATAAAATCATTAAAAATAATTTGTTTTCGCTAATAGGGGAAACAAATTATTTTTCAACTACAATACCCATATTAAGCGCAGTACCTTCTATTATTTTACAAGCACTGTCAACTGTATAAGCATTTAAATCAGACATTTTTAATTTAGCGATTTCTTCTATTTGTTGGTATTTAATGGTTGCTACTTTACTTTTGCTAGAATTAGCAGAGCCTTTTTGGATATTAGCAGCTTTTTTTAAAAGATCACTAGCTGGCGGAGTTTTAGTAACAAAAGTGAAACTTCTATCATCGTAAACAGAAATAATCACTGGAATAACAAAACCCATTTGATCTTTAGTTGCTTCGTTAAACTTGGAACAAAAAGACGGAATATTTACTTGAGCCTGACCTAAAGCTGGACCTACTGGCGGAGCTGGATTCGCTTTCCCTGCAGGAATTTGAAGTTTTACAGTTTTTACAACTTTTTTAGCCATTTTAT
>NZ_AKIN01000002.1:0-16344 GCF_000309405.1 Vaccinium witches'-broom phytoplasma str. VAC | reverse complement strand
TTATTATTTGAAAAGATTTATAATAAAAGGAGAAACAAATAATGCCATATATTACTGATATTTTAGCTCGAGAGGTTTTAGATTCTAGAGGAAATCCTACTGTAGAAGTTGAAGTTAAAACATCTGAAGTTATAGGAAGAGCTATTGTTCCTTCTGGCGCTTCAACTGGATTATACGAAGCTGTTGAATTAAGAGACAAAGATGAAAAAAGATATTTAGGTAAAGGTGTTTTACAAGCGGTAGAAAACGTAGTAAAAGTGATTAAACCTGTTTTAATGGATGTATCTGTATTAGAACAAAAAGCTATCGACCAAGCAATGATTGAACTTGATGGTACACCCAATAAATCTAAATTAGGGGCTAACGCTATTTTAGGCGTTTCATTGGCCGTGGCTAAAGCAGCTGCTTCATATTTAAATTTGGAACTTTATGAATATTTAGGCGGAGTTCAACCAAAACAATTGCCAGTGCCAATGATTAATATTATTAATGGTGGAGCTCATGCTTCTAATAGTGTTGATTTTCAAGAATTTATGATTTTACCTGTAGGAGCTTCTACTTTTAAAGAAGCTTTAAGATATGGTGCTGAAATTTTTCATCATTTAGGCAAACTTTTAAAACAAAACGGTTATCCTACAACAGTAGGAGATGAAGGAGGATACGCTCCTAATTTATCTTCTAACGAAGAAGTTTTGCAAATTATTTTGCAAGCCATTAATAACGCTGGTTATAAACCAGGCGAAGACATTTATTTAGGTATGGACGTTGCTGCTTCAGAATTTTATAACGCAGAACAGAAAAAATATGTTTTAGCTTCTGAAAATAACAAATCTTTTACAAGTGCTGAATTAATCGCTTTTTATGAAAAATTAGTTGATAAATACCCTATTTTATCAATTGAAGATGGTTTAGACCAAAACGATTGGGAAGGATGGAAGTTATTAACTAATAAGTTAGGACACAAAGTTCAAATAGTGGGCGATGATTTATTTGTGACTAACGTAGAAAGATTATCACAAGGAATTAAAGAAAAAACGGCTAATTCTATTTTGATTAAATTAAACCAAATCGGCACTTTAACAGAAACTTTAGAAGCTATTGAAATGGCTAAAAAAGCTTCCTTTACGACTGTTATTTCTCATCGTAGTGGAGAGACGGAAGATACTACTATCGCTGATTTAGTTGTGGCAACTAACGCAGGTCAAATCAAAACTGGTTCCTGTTCTAGAACTGACCGTATCGCTAAATATAATCAATTATTAAGAATTGAAGACAATTTAAAAAATGCTCCTTATTTAGGTTTAAAAGCTTTTTATAATTTAAAAAAATAATCATTTTTACACAATAATTACTCTTTTTTAGTCAAATTATTGGGTAGGAAAGGGAAATGAGGAAATTTATTTTGGAATCTTTTGTTGGTCTTATTATTTTAGATGGTTTAGGAATTTCTCGCCAAAAAAAAAATAACGCTGTTTTTTTAGCCAAGACGCCTTATTTAGATTCTCTTTTTAAAAGTTACCCCCACAATACCTTGGCGGCGTCAGGGGAAGCCGTTGGTTTGCCTGAAGGGCAAATGGGCAACAGCGAAGTGGGTCATTTAAATTTAGGTGCCGGCAGAATAGTTTACCAATCTTTAACCAAAATTAACAAAGCTATTAAAGAAAAAACTTTTTTTCAAAACGAAAGTTTTTTACAAGTCGTAAAACATGTTAAAAAACATAATAGCAAACTGCATCTTGTGGGCATGATTTCTGATGGCGGCATTCACTCTCATATCAACCACGCTAAAGCATTATTAGAAATGGCTAAACAAAATAATTTAACCAAAAAAACTTATTTACACGCTTTTACTGATGGACGCGACACATCGCCTAAATCAGGTTTAAATTATCTTAAACCTCTTTTAGAACAAAAAGTTAAAATTGCTTCTGTAGCGGGTCGTTATTACGCTATGGATCGCGATAATAACTGGGAACGTATTAATGAGGTTTATAATATGTTAGTTTCTCCAAAAGCACCGGTAATAGAGTCAGTAATAGATTATATGGAACAATCTTATCGTGACAATATTACTGATGAATTTATCAAACCGGCTATTGCAGATGTTAATGGCTTAATCGAAGATAACGATGGTGTGATTTTTTTTAATTTCAGACCTGATCGCATCGTCCGTTTAGCAACCGCTTTATCCAATCCTACTAAAACCGATTTTTTTATCACTCCTGGCAAAACTCCTTTTCAAGGCGACAAAAATTTAAATAATGTTTTATGCGCAACTATGTCTCCTTATGCCAAAAGTGTCAAAGGTACGGTAGCTTTTCAAAAAGAAAATTTAACTAATACTTTTGGCGAAGTGGTAGCTAACCATAATTTAGAACAATTAAGAATAGCAGAAACAGAAAAATATCCTCACGTGACTTTCTTTTTTAACGGGTCTCAACATGTTAAATTAAAAGGTTGTGAGGAAATTTTGATCCCTTCTCCTTCAGTCCCGACTTATGATTTAAAGCCAGAAATGAGCGCTTTCGAAATTGCCGTCAAAGCTAAAGAAGCTATTTTATCTAAGCAATATCAAACGATGGTGTTAAATTTTGCTAATCCGGATATGGTCGGTCATACAGGCTCTTTAGAAGCGGCTATCGCAGCTGTCGAAGCAACCGATAAAGCTTTAAAAATTGTAGTAGAAGCTATTTTATCTATAGGCGGAAAAGCTGTTGTGGTGGCGGACCACGGAAACGCCGAACAAATGGCAGATGAACAAGGTCGCCCTCATACCGCTCATACTACTAATTTAGTACCTGTTATTGTCACGGATGAAAATGTTTCTGTGAATAAAGGTGCTTTATGCGACGTAGCTCCGACTTTATTAGAATTATTGAAAATACCTCAACCCCAAGAAATGACAGGAAAATCTTTAATAAAATAAATTAACCTTTTAATAGTTAAAAAAATATTTTAATAGAACAATAAATTATATTTAAGAAAAGGCAAAACAATGCAAGAGAATAAAACCAAAATTATTTGTACTTTAGGACCTGCATCTTATGATGTTAATATTTTAAAACAATTGATGCTTTCTGGCATGAACGTAGCGAGATTTAATTTTTCTCACGCTCAATATGATAACAGTAAAAAATTACTGAAAACTATTCGTGATTTAAACCAAGAATTAAACACTCATGTGGCTACTTTATTAGACACTAAAGGACCGGAAGTAAGAACCCATGAATTTGACGGAGCAGTCACTATTACTAAAGATTCTTTAGTAAGAATCACTACTGAAGAAGTGCTAGGCAACACTTCTTTATTTTCTGTTACTTATCCTGGTTTTTATGACGAATTAAACGTAGGCGATGTGGTTAACGTTGATGATGGTTATTTATCTTTAGAAATCGTTGAGAAAGACGCTCAAAAAAAAGAATTAGTAACGAAAGCGAAAAACACTCATGTTGTTAAATCACGTCGTGGAGTTAATGTTCCTAATGTTAGTTTAAACATTCCTTTTGTTTCAGAAAAAGACCGTCAAGACGTTATTTTCGCTTCAGAACAAAATTACGATTATATCGCTGCTTCTTTTGTTAGAAACGCAGAAGACGTGTTAGAATTGAGAAAAATTTTAAAAGAACAAAACAACGACCATATTCGTATTATTTCTAAAATTGAAAACCAAGAAGGTGTTGACAATTTAGACGAAATTATTGAAGTATCTGATGGTATTATGGTGGCTAGAGGAGATTTAGGCATCGAAGTTCCAGGCGAAATGGTTCCTTTATACCAAACATCTATCATTGAAAAATGTTTAGAAGAAGGTAAAACTGTTGTGGTAGCTACGCAAATGTTAGAATCTATGCAAAAAAACCCTCGCCCAACTAAAGCCGAAATTTCAGACGTTTATAACGCTGTTAAAGAAGGTAGTACTGCCACTATGTTATCTGGAGAATCCGCTTCAGGAGAATATCCAGTAGAAGCAGTGCAATTTATGCATAAAATCAACAAACAAGCTGAAAAGGCGCGTGAAGATGAATTTTTTGCTCCTCTTTACGAACCAGAAAGTTTACAAGAATATCTTTTATTAAGTGCAGCGGAATTATCAGTTCGTTATCCTATTAAAGCGATTCTTGTTAATAATTGGAAAGATGCTGAAAGTATCTCCAAATTCCATCCTTCTGTTCCTGTTTTAGCAACAGTTCAAGACGAAAAAGAAGCTAATTTATTATCTTTAAGTTACGGCGTTACTCCAGTTTTAAATCAAGCGGAATTAGACTGTAAAATAGATTCTTTAACTGAGGATGAAGACGGAGAAATCATAGTAGTTACTGAAGGAAAAATAGAAATTAAATAATTTATCCTTAAAAAAACCTTAAAAAGGGTTTTTGACTAAAATAATGACTTCTTGGAACTAATACAAGATAAGGGATAAAAAGATTCCTATTTGCGAAGAAACAATAAAATTATCAATAATATTTGACAAAAATTAAAAAAAATAAGTTAAAATGAAGGATGGTCTTAAATTTCTTAATAAATTTATATTTTTTTCGTTGAAATATATCATTATTAAGATTGTCTTCACTAATATTTGCCCTTGTATTTAAACTAAAAAAATTATTTTAACAATTGTTCTTGAAGAAAGTTTTTGCTTAAAATAAAAAAATAAGAAATTTAATTTTTCAAAAAACATGTTATTTTGTGTGACTAAATTCATATTTACAAAAATTATTTAAAAAAAATAAAAGGAGTTAATTTTCTAAATGACATTAAGTAAATCTTATGATTCTTTGAAAAAACAAAGATTACAAATTTTGGATTCAGAAGGAAATGTAGTTAATCCACAATTAGAACCAAAAATACCTGAAGAAAAACTGTTAAAAATGTATAAAACTATGGTTTTAGCAAGAGTTTCTGACATTAAAGCGGTTCAATATCAACGTCAAGGCAGAATGTTATCTTACGTTATTAACCGAGGACATGAAGGTGGTCAAGTTGGTTCAGCAGCAGCTTTAGAAGACCAAGACTGGGTTTCACCTTATTTCCGTGATATTGGGATTTATTTATACCGTGGCATCCCTTTAGAAAACATATACCTTTATTGGTATGGTAACGAAAAAGGTTCTAAAATGGATCCTTCTAAACGTATTTTACCAGTTAATATTATTATTGGTTCAGGAATCAATATTGGTGCTGGTTTATCTTTAGCAAGTAAATTGCAAAACAAAAAAGAAGTTACAATAGCTACTATTGGTGATGGCGGAACAGCTCATGAAGAATTTTATGCTGGTTTGAATTACGCATCTGTTTATAAAGCTCCTTTAGTGGTATTGATTCAAAATAATCAATACGCTATTTCTACTCCAAGAAAAGTAGCTTCTAACTCTGAAACTTTAGCACAAAAATCCTATGCTTTCGGTATTCCTGGCATTCAAGTAGATGGTAATGACGTTTTAGCCGTTTATGCAGCTGTTAAAGAATTTACTGAAGCAGCGCGTAATGGCGAAGGAGCTAGTTTAATTGAGATCTTTACTTACCGTATGGGAGCTCATACGACTAATGATAACCCTAACTTATACCGTTCTAAAGAAGAAGAGGAAGAATGGAATAAAAAAGATCCTATCAAACGTTTTAAAAAATATTTATTGAAAAAAAACGTTTTAACTGAAGAAATGGTAGAACAAATCAATCAAGAAGTAGAAAAACACGTTTCCGAAGTACATGAAAAAATTACTTCTTACGGAGCTAATATAGAACCGATTGAAATTTTTGAACATCTTTACCATGAAATGACACCTCAATTAAAAGAACAACACGCAGAATATGAACAATTTTTAAAATCAAAAGAAGAAGGTAAATAAAAATGGCTTTAATGAATTTATTGGAAGCGGTTAAACATACCTTAGATCTCCAATTAGCTAAAAACCCTAAAGTAGTTGTTTTTGGCCAAGATATTGGTAAATTAGGAGGAGTTTTCCGTGTTACTGCAGGATTGCAACAAAAATACGGAGAATCTCGTGTTTTCGATACTCCTATAGCCGAATCTGCTATCGTTGGTAGCGCGATCGGAATGTCTATGAACGGTTTAATTCCTGTAGCTGAAATTCAATTTGATGGGTTCCTTTATGTGGGATTAGAAGATTTAATCGCTCATGCTGCGAGAATGAGAAATCGTACTCGTAACAGTTTTTCTTGTCCTATGGTTTTAAAAGTTCCTGTTGGCGGCGGAGTTAAAGCATTAGAACATCACTCAGAGAGTTTAGAAGTTATTTTAGGTTCTATTCCTGGTTTAAAAGTGGTAGTTCCTTCTAACCCTTATGATGCTAAAGGTCTTTTGATTGCCGCTATTAATAGCCCAGATCCAGTTGTTTACATGGAACCTAAATATTTATATCGTGCAGGAAAACAAGAAGTTCCAGAAGAAGAATACGAAACAGAAATTGGTAAAGCGAACGTGGTTAAAGAAGGTACAGATGTAACTGTAATCGCTTGGAGTTCAGCTGTTTCCATCGTTCAATCCGCTTTAGAAAAACTAGAAGCTGATGGCATTTCTGTAGAATTAGTGGATTTAAGAACTATTAATCCGATTGATAGAGAAACAGTGCTTCATTCTGTAAAAAAAACTGGTAGATTAGTTGTAGTACATGAAGCTACTAAAACTTATGGACCAGCTGGCGAATTAATTACTTTAGTAAATGAATACGCTTTTGATTATTTAAAAGCCGCCCCTAGTCGTGTAACAGGTCATGATATCATCATGCCTTTAGCAAGAGGAGAATATCATCAATTTTTAAACGCTGATAAAGTAATTTATGGCGTAAAAAAAGCTTTAAAAAATAATTTAAATAAAAAAAATTAAACAAATGAATGAGGGCAATAATATGTATGAATTAAAATTTGCTGATATAGGCGAAGGAATTAACGAAGGAACCATTTTAACTTGGAACTACAAAGTTGGAGACAAAGTTAAAGAAGGCGATGTTTTAGTAATTGTTGAAACTGATAAATTACAAGCTGACATAACTTCTCCTAAAACAGGTACTATTACTAAAATAGGTTTCCAAGAGGGCGAAAATGTTAACGTTGGAGATGTTTTAGCTGTTATTGAAGAAGAATAATTTAAATAAAAAAAGGACGTTTTAAAAATGACGAATAATAACGACAATGTTTTAAAAACTACAAAAGAAGCTGTAGCAAACAACACAAATACTAATAATAACACAGAAGACGTAGAAATTCGAAAAATTTCTCGTTTAAGAAAAATAATTGCTAAAAAAATGAGCATTTCCAAAACAGTTATTCCTGAAGTAACTTTAATGGATGAAGTGGATATTACTAATTTAGTAGCTTTAAGAACTCAAATGAAACCGTTAGCTCAAGAAAAAGGCATTAAATTAACTTATATGGCTTTTATCGCTAAAGCGGTTGTTTTAGCTTTAAAAGAATATCCTGTTTTTAACGCTAGTTTTGATGATGAAAAAGAAGAATTAATCATTAAAAACTATATTAATTTAGGAATTGCTATTGACACTAAAGATGGATTAATTGTTCCTAATATTAAAAAAGTTGATAATTTAAGTGTTTTAGAATTAGCGAAAGAAATCCACACTTTATCTGTTGACACAGCGGGAAGAAAATTACAATTGCCTCAATTGCAAAAGGGTACTTTTACTTTAAGTAATTTTGGGGCCATTGATATTGCTTACGGTACGCCAATTATTAATCATCCGGAATTAGCTATTCTTGGTATTGGTAAAATAGTTAAAAAACCAATAGTTAAAAAAGGCGAAATTATTGTAGCTGATATGTTGCCTTTATCTTTAACGATCGATCACCGTATTATTGATGGTGCTGATGGTGGAAGATTATTGCAAAAAATTAAAGAATTATTGAATGATGTTAAAATTTTAGAAAATGATTTCACTGCTTTATAAAGAGGAAAATTATTTTTTGACTGAATTATAAAAAAAGAGAAGTAAATTGATGGAAAGATATGATATTTTAATTATTGGCGGAGGACCTGGTGGTTATACCTCAGCTATTAAAGCGTCTCAAATGGGAGCTAAAGTTGCTTTGGTAGAAGACCATAAATTAGGCGGAATTTGTTTAAATTACGGTTGTATACCAACTAAAGCTTTTTTAAAAAGTGCTAAAATTTTTGACCTTTTAAAACATTCTAAAGAATACGGTATTGAAACTAATGCAGACGTAGAAGCGAATTGGACTTCTGTATTAGAACGTAAAAACAAAATAGTTAAACAATTAACTAACGGTATTTCTTTCTTAATGAAAAAAAATAAAATTGATGTTTATAAGGGATTTGCTGATGCATTATCAGCTCATCAAGTTCAAGTAGGCGATAAAATTTTAGAAACTAAAAAACTTATTATTGCTACGGGAGCGAGTGCGTTTATTCCTCCGATTAAAGGCGCTAAAGAAGCATTCAAAAACAAATACTTATACACAAGTAAAGAATTAGTTCAATTGGAAAAATTTCCGCAAAAATTAGTTATTATTGGTGGCGGAGTTATTGGTGTAGAGTTTGCAACTATTTTTAATAAATTCGGTGCTGAAGTAATTATTTTAGAAAGAGCGAACTCTATCTTAAATGTTATGGATAAAGATATTGTTGACGCTTACACTAAAAAATTAAAAAGCAACCAAATTAAAATTTTAACCGAATCTGAAGTAATGAAAATCGATAATAATAAAGTACATTACACTTATGAAAACGAAACACACGTGGAAGAAGCTGATATTGTTTTAATGGCAACTGGAACTAAACCTAATTTAAAAGGGATAGAAAAACTGAATTTACAAACTGACAGAATAGGCGTTATGACAGACGGCTTTTTAAAAACTTCTTTAGAAGACGTTTACGCTATTGGTGATGTTAACGGTAAATATATGTTAGCCCACGTATCGAGCCACGAAGGAATTATCGCTGTTACTCATGCTTTAGAAGCTGACGCTCATTTAAAACCAATGAATTACGATCGCGTTCCTTCCTGTGTTTACGGTTTCCCTGAAATCGCCACTATCGGTTGGACCGAAGAACAAGTGAAACTTAAAGACATTGAATATAAAGTGTCTAAAGTTCCTGTTAAAGCGATCGGTAAAGCTTTAGCTGACGGCGAAACAGATGGTTTTGCCAAATTAATCGTTGATAAAAAAGATCTTAAAGTTTTAGGCATGCATATTTTCTCTTATAATGCTACTGAATTAATTAGTGAAATCGGTGTAACTATGGAATTAGAAGGAACAGCTCATGATGTTGTTCGCACTATTCACCCACATCCAACTTTATCTGAATTAACTTTAGAAACTTTTTTAGGCGCGATTGATAAACCAATACATATGTAAAAATAATAATTTTAATGAAAAAAATAACCCATTTTTATGAGTTATTTTTTTCTAATTTTAATGATAAAATTTATTATTGAATAACCAAATATTATGATTCAAAAGAGAAATACAAAATGTTAATTGATACTCACGCTCATCTTAATTTAGATGATTATTCTAAAGATTTAAAAGATGTTATAAATAGAGCTGTAAAAAACGATGTTCAATATTTTATTGTTCCTGGTTTAGATCAGAAAACGAACGAAAAAGCCATCGAATTAGCCCTTCAACACCCTGAAATTAAAGTCGCTGTGGGGATTCATCCGTCTTATGTGACTAATGAAGATCCTTTCAGTATTGAAAAATATTTAAAACTTCCTCAAGTGGTGGCAGTGGGTGAAATTGGTATTGATTTATATCATGAACAAAAAACTTTGCCATTACAACAAAAAACTTTACAAGTTCAAGTTGAATTAGCGATTAAATATGATTTACCCATTATTTTGCACGCTCGTTCTTCTTTTGAGGAAATATATGAAATCTTGTTACCTTATAAAAACCAAATTAGAGGCGTTTTCCATTCTTTAGTAACCAATTTGGAAGCAGCTCAAAGAGTCATCGATTTAGGTTTTTATGTAGGCATTGGCGGGATTGTGACATATGAAAAAGCTTTGGAAGTTCATACTTTAGCGAAACAACTCCCTTTAGATAAAATCTTATTAGAAACTGATTCACCTTTTTTAACACCTTCTCCCGAAAAAAAATCTCATAGAAACGAACCCGCTTTAGTGAAATTAGTAGCCGAAAAAATAGCTAGTTTAAGAAACATTACTTTAGAAGAAGTAGCTGAACAAACTACTCAAAACGTTAAAAAACTGTTTTTACCTAATTTTTAATTTATTCTCTTAACAACTTGATAATTGTTAGCAAGAAAGGTTTGTTTGTTATGAAATTTACTAAATCAGAATCAAATCAAATGATTAATTTAGAACAAAATTCTGAAGCATGGCATAAGCATAGAAACAACTATATTAATGCTTCAGAAGTTGCTGCTATTATGGGGTTAAATCCGTTTGAAACTAAACAAGCACTTTTTAAAAGAAAACTTTTTAAAGAAAAGATCGAAGACAATAATGCTATGCGTCATGGCAGACGTTTAGAACCGGAAGCGAGAATTTTTTTTAACGAAGTTAACAATATGGAATTCGTCCCTGCCGTGTTTACTAAAGATTTTATGTCTGCTTCTTTAGATGGTTGGCATCAAGAATCTAACAGCATTTTAGAAATTAAATGTCCTATTTCTTATAATAGTCCTTCTTGGAGCAATTTTGTGTTAAATAACGAAATACCTATGTATTATTATGCTCAAGTGCAAGCCCAACTCTTTTGTTCTGATACAGAAAAAGCTTTTTTCTTAGTGTATCAAACGTTTCAGAGTAGCAAAGGTTAAGGAAATCCACAGAGACCCTAAATTTATTGAAGAAATGTATCAAAAAGCGCATGTTTTTTACAATCTTTTAAACGAAGCTAAAGAAATTTTAGATAAGTTAAAAGAAAAATGATCGTTTTTGATTGATTTGTTCTTTATAAAAGAGGATCAAAAAAAATAATAACCTTTTTTTTGGAGGTTCTTTTTTTGCTACATTTAATATGTGTTTTTTAGTGGTTGTTGATTGGTGTTTTATTAATTTGTTCAGAAAAATTTATTTAAGGGTATAAAAAAAAACCAAACAAATTATTGGTCATACAGTAAATAAGGTTAAAAAATTTTTATCCCATCAATCCATCAATTGTTTTTTGTCATAAAATTTATATCAATCCTCATTAGAAGGTTTTTTTAACAATATACTTGCTTTTTAAAATTATCTTTGTGAGTTTTTTAATCTTTAACAAATTTAATGTTATAAATTATTAAACATTTCAAACTGAATAAATCTTTATTATTTATAAGTGATTGGGTTGGTACAATAAATTTAAAAATTTTTTATTTTCTTGAGAATTAGGTGTTTTATTCGTTAATGTTTTCGCTAAATTGAAAGTTTTATTATACAAAAAAACACTAAAGCTAAAATTAAAGTCGTAATTACTATATTGTTAATAGCCGATTTAAATACTTGTTACATTAAAGTTTCGTTTTTATTTGTTTTATCGTTGCTGATTTTTACCTCTTTCGTATTAACTTCAATAATAGATATAACTTTATTATATTATTCATAAGGACTAAGAACAAGATAAAACGATAAATAAAAAAAAGACTATTATTCGTTAATAATCTTTTTTTAATAATTAATAATTTTTAAAGAACTCAAATAAATTAAGCTCTTTCAACTTTTAATTTTTTTAATGCGCGGGCAGAAATATAAATTTTTTTAACTTTGCCTTTTTCATCAATAATACGAATTTTTTGCAAATTAGCTTTCCATGTTCTTCTAGAAGCGTTCATTGCGTGACTACGTTTATTTCCGAAAACAGTCGTTTTCCCTGTGTAATAACATTTGCTCATTATGTAGGATACCTTTCTTTCTTAAAAAAACATTATATAAAACATTTCTGATCGATAATAAAAAATCAATCATATTTCTATCGTAAAAAATGTTTCTCAATTACTTTTATTATAACAAAATACCGACTAAATTAACATTTTATTTTCCTTTTACAAAAAAAAGAAGTCTTTTGCGATAAATATTTATTTTACTTTTTTAAGTTTAAAAATGTCATGCATATTTTGGATAACATAATCTGACCAAGGGCTTAATAAAATTAAAACAATAAAAAAAGATAAAAATAAAATAGAATCAAAACGATCTAATAGACCTCCGTGACCGGGAACAAGATTACTGAAATCTTTAATTTTATAGTCTCTTTTAAATTTAGAAGCGATTAAATCCCCCATTTGAGCAATAATAGAATTAATAATAGCGAAAACCACTAAAAAAATAACTGCTCGATAATTGTTTAAAGAACTACTATAAAATAAAAGAGCTAACAAAGTAGTCGCCACTATGGCGCCTAAAAAACCTTCCCAAGTTTTTTTGGGACTTACGCTCGGAAATAAAAACCTTTTGCCATATAAATTACCAATAAAATAAGCGAAGCTATCACTAGCAATAGTGATTAAAAACAAGTGCAAAAACCATTTGTAACTTATTAATATTAAACTTAAAAAAGAAGCACTAAAAACACTAATATAAGCAAAAATTAACAATACATGAGTTAAATGTTGAGTACGAAAAGAAGAGTTAAAAAGAAAATATAGAAATAAAGCGAAAGCTAAACCAAATAAACTAAATAAAGCGTATTTAGAAAAGTTTGATAAACAACTGATTAAATGCGTTTGTTCTGGAGGAGAATCAACAATAATATGTTTGTCCTTAAAAGAACCCAAAATAACCCCTAATAAAGACAAAAAAAGAAAAACACTAAATAAACTCATGATGATCATGTGCCTTTGGGAATATTTTTGATTTTGACGATTCACTTTTAACATTTCTATAGAAGAATGGAACACAAAAAGAAGCACTGTTCCTAAACTCATATAATCAAAAGAATTTATTTCTTTGTTATAATCGATGCAACGAAAAAAACCAAAAAAAGATAAAGCGGCCAAAAACATTCCTAATCCGATATAATTTTTTTTAGATGACATATTTTTATCGTCTCTTTTTAAATTTTTAATAATTCTTTATTTTTTTTAACAGTTTCTGTTTCTAAAAGTTTAATAAAATGATTATTTAAATCTTGAATTTGTTTTAATAAAGCGTTTTCTTCATCTTTTGCTAATTTTAATTTTTTAACTTTATCATTGCCGGAACGACGTAAATTTCTTACTATAACTTTAGTTTGTTCAGAAATTTTTTCTACTTCTTTGGTTAAAAGTTTTCTTTTTTCTTCTGTAGGTTGAGGAAAAACTAATTTAATCGAAACACCATCTGTTTGAGGAGTAATTCCTAAATCAGAAGCTAATAAAGCTTTTTTAATATTAGGCACTAAAGTAGTGTCAAAAGGTTTAATATGAATTTGGTTTCCTTCTACGATAGAAATCATACTAATATGCTTTAAAACTGTTTCTGCGCCGTAATAATTAATAGTGATTTTATCTAATATTTTCGGGTTAGCCGCCCCAGTTCTAATGTTGGAAAATTGCGTCAACATTGAGTTTTTAGAAATATTCATTTTTTGTTTTAAATCTGTTAAAATTTCTTGTGTCATTTCATGCATTTTATTTTCCCTCCTTAGAAGTGATGATAGTCCCTATTTTTTCTTTTAAAATGATTTTTTTGATATTACCTTTGATGTTCATATCAAAAACAAAAATATCAATACCATTTTCCCAACATAAAGAAATGGCTGTTATATCCATCACATCTAACCTTTGAGCGATAACATTTTTATGTTCTATTTTTTTAATTAAAACAGCGTCATTATGTTTTTTAGGATCTTTATTATAAACACCTTCAATACCGTTTTTAGCCATTAAAATAACGTCTATATTTAATTCAGCTGCTCTTAAAGCAGCAGCAGTATCGGTGGAAAAGTAAGGAGAACCAACCCCAGCTCCTAAAATAACTACACGATCTTTATCTAAATGGCGTAACGCTTTACCTTTGATGTAAGGTTCAGCCACGGCAACCACATGAAAAGCCGTCATAACCCTAGTTTGAATGTCTAAATTGACTAAAGCATCTTGTAAAGCTAAAGAATTGATAATAGTGCCTAACATTCCCATATAGTCTGATTGACTACGTTCCATACCTAATTCTTGACCAATATGACCTCGCCAGATATTTCCTGCACCAACAATAATAACTATTTGTAAACCTAAGTCTTTAATTTCTTTAATTTCTTCAGCAATTTTTTTAACTTTTTGTGGGTTGATGTTAAAATCGTCTCCTTTTAAGGCTTCCCCGCTTAATTTTAAAAGAATTCTTTTAAACATTTTATTCCCCTTTGCTACTTTTTATTTTTTATTATAGTTAGAAAATGAATAAATATTAGTTTTATTGCTCGTTTTGTTATGCTGTTTCGCCCACTTCAAAGCGGTAATAAGCGATAACGTTAGTTTGATTAGCTTGTAAAAATTCTTTTACTTTTTGATCAGTATCGTTGTAAAAAGGTTGTTCTAATAAACAAATTTCTTCTAAAATTTTATTTAAACGATTGTTAGCAATTTTATCTAATAAACCACTCGGTAAATTTTGCTTTGCTTTTTCGTTAATAGTTTTTTCTAATAAAAGTTGTTTTTCTGTTTTAATAAAATTAGGGTCAACCACTTCTTTACTTAAAAATTTCGGGTTAAAACCAACTACATGGATAGGAATATGTGTTTGTGCTTCTTCGTTTTGTTTATCAAGACGCACTAAAGCGGAAATTCTTCCTCCTTGATGTTTGTAAAGCCCAAAACTTTCGTTATCTTTTTTATAAACAGTTTGAATTCTTTTTAAAACGATTTGTTCTTTAATAATAGCCGCTTTATCTAAAATAATGTTTTTAACGCTTTGTCCGTTCCAATGATAATTTAAAAAGTCTTCCACAGTTTTAACGGATGCATCAGCATCTAATAAACTATTTTTCAGTTGTTCTAGTAATGCGATAAAGTGTTCGTTTTTAGCCACAAAATCAGTTTCTGAGTTAAGTTCAAATAAAACAGCTTTATTACCTTTAAAAGCGACATTAGTTAAACCTTCGGCTGAAACTCTATCTTTTTTGTCTTCAGCTTTCATCATGCCTTTTTCTTTTAAATAATTTACAGCTTTTTCCATATCGCCTTGAGCATGTTCTAAAGCTTGTTTACAATTCATCATTCCTGATTGAGTTTTTTTTCTTAATTCTTTAATCATTTCTATTGTGATTTTCATTTTCGTTCTCCAAATTTTTATTAAGTCTTTCTTTCTTTTGTATTAAGAAATATAAGTAAAATTGTTTGTTTAGTAAAAAAGATGTTTATTTAGAAACATCTTTTTTACTAATTGATTATAAAAAATATTTTGTCTGTTAAAAGTTGTAATTAATTAGTAGAAACGTTTTCTTTTTCTACATTTTGATCTTTATTTTGAGTTTTTTCTGCATCAACAGTTTCTGGCGTTGATTCAGATGGTTTTTCGCCAGATTCATCAGTTGTTTCTTCAACAGGTGATTCTTGGTTAGAACCGCTACCTTCAATAACTGCATCAGCGATGATAGAAGTAATTAATTTTACCCCTTTAATAGCATCGTTATTCGCAGGAATGATGTAATCTACTGAATCAGGATCACAGTTACTATCTACGATTCCAAAAATTTTAATACCTAATTTTCTCGCCTCAGCGATAGCTATAGTATCTTTTTGCACATCAACGATATAAATAGCTTGTGGCAATTGAGACATGTTTTTGATTCCGCCTAAAAACTTTTCCAACTTATCTCTTTGTTTTTTTAAGGTAGCTACTTCTTTTTTAGAAAGTAATTTCCATACGCCATCTTCTTCTTGTTTGTATAACTCTTTTAAATAATTAATTCTTGTTAAAATAGTTTGGAAATTAGTAAAAGTACCGCCTAACCATCTTTGGTTAATATAATATTGATTTGCTCTTTCCGCTTCTTGTTTAATAATATGTTGGGTTTGTTTTTTAGTTCCTAAGAATAAAACTTTCCCTCCTTCTTCTACTATTTGCACAAGCTTTTTGTATGAATTTTCAACAGCTTCCAATGTTTTTTTCAAATCGATAATGTGAATTCTATTTCTAACAATAGGAACCCCATCGTTGGAAGAAAATAAATATGGTTTCATTTTGTAATGACATTTTTTAGCTGCGTGACCAAAATGTATTCCTGATTCTAACAATTGTTTTATTGTAACAACACCCATGATTCTGAGTACTCCTTTTTAAATTTACTTATTTTGAAGAATGAGATGTAAAATTTTTTTCACATGAATAACGTTTTTAATTTAATAAATTTAAGAAATTAAATTATAATTTATTATTATTCATAATTTTTTGATTTTAACTTAAATATTTTAACATATTATTTTAATAT
>NZ_AKIN01000003.1:0-10572 GCF_000309405.1 Vaccinium witches'-broom phytoplasma str. VAC | reverse complement strand
TTTATTTCCTTAAAATATCAAAAAGAATGATTCTCTTTCTCTTGAAGAAGCGCTATATTTTTTAAATTCCTTTTTAAAACAATTAAATAAAAAATAAAAGTGAGGTTTTTTTTAATGAAAAAAATATTTTTTTTTGATATTGATGGTACTTTAATAACTAGAGAGTATGTTATCCACCCTCCAACTCGCCAATTGATTCAAGCTTTAGCGAAAGAACCTAATGTTAAATTAGGAATAGCAACAGGTAGAAGTCGCGGAGGAATATCGAATTTAGGCGATTTATTGCCTCTTTTTGAAAATTTAGTGTTAATGAATGGTAGTTATATTATCGCCGATCAAAAAAATATCTACGAACAAAAACTTTCCAAAGAATTATTAAAGAAAATCATTAATAAAGGGAAAGAGTATTCTATTGGCTTAGGTATTATTGGTTTAGATAAAAGAGAGATTGTTGTGATTAATTCTGAAGTGGCAAAATTAATCGAAACCGACGGCAAAAGAAAATGGATTATTAAAGAAGGCCAACAAATAAATGTTAACGAAAATTTCCATGTTGAAAAATTAGATTATGATGTTTACCAAATATGGGCTTTTCATGAAGATAACACTGTAGTAGATAAATTATGTCAAGAAATAGAAGTTTTAAAACCTTATTTTTCTCGTCCAGAAAGAAGCGATTTAGTGTATCGTTATTTCAACAAAGCTTCCGGAATTAAAAAAATTAAAAAATTATATCCTGATTGCCAAGTGGTTTGTATTGGCGATGGACACAATGATATTGAAATGTTAAAACTAGCAGACATAGGCATCGCGATGGGTAATACTAAATACAAAGAAGTATTGCAAAACGCTCAATTAGTCGCTCCTAGTATTGAAAAAAACCAATTATATGACTTTTTCAAAGCTAATAAAACTGGTTTAATCATTAAAAATCCCTATTTTTATTATATTATGGAAATTATTTTAATTATGGAAAATATTTATTTTATAATAAAAAAGAAAGAAAGTTCTTTTAAATCTCTTTGTTTAAAGCCGAAAAGTTATAAATAGAGGTGTTTTTTTTAATAAGGTTAACTATTTTATAAGCTTTGATTTCGCTATTGAAATCTTGAAAAGATTTAAAATAATTAAATAAATCTTCTAAATCAAAATTACTACTAAAAAAAGTGGGCAATTTATGTTCGAAACGATAATATAATAAAGGCAGTAAAACATCATCTCTAAAATAGTAAGTCATGTTTTCAGAACCTATATCATCTAAAATTAAGCAAGGCACTTTTTTCAAATAATAAATTTTTTTTTCTAAGAGATCGCTATACCAAGTAGTTTTAAATTGACGGGCTAAATCAGGCATAAAAATAAATAAAACAGAGATATTTTTATTGATTAATTCTTTGGTTAAAGCTTTAAGAAGGAAAGTTTTTCCTGTCCCAAAATGTCCATGAAGATAAAAGCCTGTTTTAACACGATCAAAAGACCTTATCATCTCTTTAGTTTTTTGCAAAATTTTTTCTTGCACTAAATTATTAATTTGAAAAGCATTTAAATCAACTTCTTCTAGTTTTAAATCTTGGTTAAATAAAATATTATTTTGTTCTAAGTTATTTTTTAAATCGATATGTTTGGTTGCAGTTGTCTCTTGTAACATAATATGCAGATAAGGTTTAGTTTTTAAAACTTGTTTATAACCAAACCTGTGATCTTTATGCTTATTTTGTAGATAATTAAAAACCATGATTACATCTTTATCTTCTACTTTTAAGTTTTTAGTCTCCGGATCGTTAGAGATAACTTCTTTCATTTCATCTAAATATTTTTTATTTAATAAAACCATCATTACACCTTTTAATTTTTAAATCCTAATTCTTTTTTGAAATTATCTAACCAAGCAGGACTGTTTTTATTGTCTTTTTTTCTAGTTTTAAAGACGTTTTCTTCCATAAGGTAATCATAAGCCGTCTCGGTAGTTATAATCCCTTTTTTAGTCCAAGATTTTAAAATTGTGTCAAAATAATTATAAGAAATAAAAGAATCATCTTTATGAGCTTTTATCTTACAAACATACATAATTAAAGCGTTAATAACTCCAATTTCGACCTCTGTTTTTTTCAACAACAAAAATACAGTATCATACAAATCAGCACCAAAACGTTTATTTTTACTAAAATTCTTAATAATCCTATGGGGGTGAGAATTTTTCAAATAAAGAATCATTTCGTTGGTTTCCGTATTTAAATTTTTATTGCTTAAAGTTTTAATTTTAGCATTACTTTGCGAAAACTTAAGATTTAAACTATTTCTTAAATGGTTTAAATCTAGATCATCTTCATAATTATTGCGAAAGCTTTCTTGGTATAAAGCAGCCATTTCTTCAGGTGTTAAAGCATACGAGAAAGCTAATTTAATAATATAATCCATGTTTTGCCATTCCAATAAAAAAGGTTTTTTAAATCTTTCCGATAAATGGTTTAAAAAAGATTCATAATTAAAATATTTTTGTAATACAGTAGTTTGTTTTTTTTGTTCATTATTATATTTAAAACTATTTAAAGTTTCTTGAGGATTCATTTTTTCAAAATGATAAACGTCAGCAAAATGTTTACTTACGTTTTGATAAGTCGTTAAATTTAAGGAAGTTTCTGGCAGTAATATCTTTTCCAAAGAGAAATAAATATGTTCGCCGACCTCACTTAATAAGAATTGACTCAAAAGAGGATCTTGAAAAAATAAAACCGCGCTTAAAGGAGGATTAATAACATAAAGATTCTCTTTTTTTTTATTTTCATAAGTCGTTAACAAATCCACTGCTTCTAGTTTGTCTTTAAATTGGACAAAAGTTTTTTCATCAATGTTTAATAAATCCAATAAAAATTGATGAATCAAATTAGTCCCCTCCAGATCATTAGAATTGAAAAAAGATAAAGCGTAATAAAGGCCTATAGCGTCTGTTCCTATTAAAGGCTGATACAATAAAGTTAAAATTTTTTGTTCTTCATGAGATAAGATATTGCGATTATGAACGTTAAAATTTTGTAAAGCAAACACTATGAATCTCCTTTAAAAAATATTTTTTAAATAATTTAATCTTTTTTAGTTATCATGGGTTGACAATGAGAACAAAAATAAGAACCACGCCCGCCTATTTGTCTTTTTTCAATTTTATTTTGACAAACTACACAATTTTGCTTATCTTTGCCATGCACTAAGAGCTTATTTTGAAAAGAACCCGTTTGCCCTAAAGCATTGAAAGTACTAATAGTAGTCCCACCCAAAACAATAGATTCTTCTAAAATAAATTGCGCTTTAGTTAAAATTAATTGTGTTTGAGCAAAATTAAGATAGGTTGCTTTAGTTTCTGGATGTAACCGCGCAGCAAATAAAATTTCGTTAGCATAAATATTGCCAATCCCGGAAATAATTTGTTGGTTTAACAAAACCTTCTTAATCGCGACACGTGTTTTTTGCAAAAGATCATAAAAAGCCTTTGGATTGATTAAAAAAGGATCTAGAGCTAAACACTCTAATTTGCTTTCTTCTAAATAACGATCTTTTTTAAATAATAAAAAACGCCCAAATTTACGAAAATCATAATATTGCAACACCATATCATTATCTAAAAGAAGACGAAAATACTCATGTTTTCCTGTTTTTAGACAATCTTTTTGAGATTTTAAATATAATTTACCTTCCATTCGTAAATGTCCTACAAGCACCCAATCATCACTTAAGAAAAAAAGCAAATATTTACCTTTTCTTTGAACGTCTAAAAAAGTTTGGTTTAACATTTGGTTAAAACGAGCAATATTTTGTACAATAGGTTCATAAAAAACTTTTATACCTTTAATAGTGCGGTTAACCAATTTTTTATGTAAATGGCGAATAATGATTTCGACTTCTGGCAATTCTGGCATATTTTCTTTTTTAACCTTTAAAATTTTTTTAAAATAAAAAGAAATTCTCTATTACTACTTTTAAAATTAATAAATGATTTTATCGGAGTTTACATTATTAAACTAAATATTAACTTAAACAAATTTACTATTTTAAAAACCAATTTAATCTTATTTCGTAAGAAAATATCTATTAACAAAAAAACAAGAATCTTAATTATTTTTGCGTTTGGTCGCTTAACTGTTGGAATTTATCGATTGTTAAAACATTGTTTTTAACTGATGTATCAAGAGAGCTTATCTTTCCGCCTAAAACTTTAACTTTTTGACCAGGTTGTAAGAAAAACTCAGGATTATCACTATCAATATGACCGAAAACTAAAACTACTTCATCAAAAGAATAATTTTTACCATCATAATTAATTTTTAAATTATTAGTATACCATTCTCTTACGTTTTTATTATTTTGTTTAACGTATCTCACTTTAACTTCTACAGTTGCATTATCTGTTACAAGGTGACATTGATTATTTTTTTTTGCACTCATTTTATTTTTATTATCTCCTTTTAATTATTTTAAAAAAACTTTTTTTTGCAAATTTTTTATTTTCTTTATTTTCAATACTTATATTTTAAATTAGAAAAACTTAATCTTAACAAAATAAAAGAAATAATTTATCTTTTTGTTTTGAAGATTAAGATCTTTTAATCACTTTAAACCGTTAAAAAAATCGGAATAATAATCGGATTTCTTAAGGTAGATTCATAAATCCTTGGAGTAATAAAATCAATCACAGATTTTTTCAAATAGCTTTTATTGACTTTATCTAAGCGTAATAAATTTTGCACCATTTTTTTAACATCAGAAGATAATTTTTTAATTAATTCTTGATTAGTTTTCATATAAATAAAACCGCGCGAAACAATCATCGGAAAGTTAAGAACTTTCTTTTGTTTTAAATCGATACTAATAACAACTGAGAGCAATCCTTCTTCGTTTAAAATTCTTCTTTCTTTTAAAATCAGGTTGCCCACATCTTCTACGCCCGAACCATCAATATAAATATTATCCGAAGGGATACGACCGATTAATTGAGTTTTTTCTTGGCTAATACCTGCCACATCGCCATTATCTAAAATTAAAATATTACCCGGTTCTACACCACATTCAATCGCTAATTTTTTATGATGAATTAACATCACATGTTCGCCATGAACGGGAATAAAATATTTCGGTTTAATTAAATTCAACATTAATTTTAAATCATTTTGGCTAGCGTGACCTGAAGTATGCGTATCCATCAATAAGCCGTGTACAATTACTTCTACATCCATTTTAAAGAGTAAATCCAAGATTTTATTAATACTATCTTGATTACCGGGAATAGGTGAAGAAGAGAAAATAACCGTATCTTTTTGGTTTAATTTAACTTGTCTATGGATCCCATTAGCCATTCGACTCAGAGCTGCTAATGGTTCTCCTTGAGAGCCTGTACAAAGTAAAGTCACATCATCGTATTTCTCAATATCATTGTTATTTAAAATAGTGTCTTTAGGGATTTTTAAATAACCGTTTTTCATGCCTGTTTCTATTGCTTTTTCCATACTTCTACCAAAAACAGCCACTTTTCTGCCAGTTAAAACACTAGCTTCAATGATTTGTTTAATACGGTAAAAGTTAGAAGCAAAAGTCACAATCACTATTCTCCCTTTTATTTTATAAAAAAGTTGATTAATAGTAGCACCAATTTTGTGCTCAGACTGAATCATACCTTCATTTTGGGAATTGGTCGAATCAGAAAATAAACATAAAACACCATCTTTACCTAAATCAGATAATTTAGAATATTCTGCTAAAGGACCTTCAGGAGTGTTATCGATTTTAAAATCTCCAGTATAAAAAACCACATTATCTTTATTTTTAAAAACAATACCAAAAGTATCCGGAATAGAGTGGTTCAAACGAATGAAAGAAACTTCTGTATTATCCAAAACAAATTTAGAATTATTATTATACTTTTCTAAAATACTGATATATTTATTTAATTTATAATCTATTAATTTCAATTCTATTAAATCATAAGCAATGCCCGTCACATAAATTTTAGGAATGTTTATTCTTTTCAATAAAAAAGGTATACCGCCGATATGATCTTCGTGTCCGTGAGTAATAAATAAACCCACAATTTTATGTTCGTTTTGCAGTAAATATTCATAACTAGGAATAATATAGTTTACTCCTAAAAAGGAATCATCAGAAAAAGAAATACCTGAATCAACAATAAAAATCTTTTGATCGATTTCAAAAACATACATATTTTTACCGACTTCGCCTAATCCGCCCAAAGCGTAAAAGACAATATCAAATTCTTTCGGAGAAACGTTTTGATTGATCATTTCCATTTAATATATTTCAACCTTTTTTCCTTTCTTGATATTTTTTTAAAGAATGTTTTTCTTAACGTGAAATAGAAATTAAAACAGGAATAACGACTGGTTTCTTTTTTGTTTCTTTATAAATAAACTTAGATAAATCTTCTCTTAAGTTATTTTTGAAATCACTCCATTTAACTTGTTTATTAATCATTAAAAAACCTTTACTTATTTTAGCGAATAAATCTTTTAGTTTCTCGAAAATCGCATCCGTATTGCTTTTGTTTAAAAAACCTTTGCTAATTAATTCCACATTGCCCACGATTTCTCTGGCTTTTAAATCTAGATTACAAACAATGATGATAACGCCATCGTTAGCTAAAAGTTCTCTATCTTTTAAAATGAAATCATTACCTTCTAAAACCGGTGTTCCATCAATTAAAATTTCCCCTAAATTTTTGAAAAAATTTTTTTTGACATAAGGTTTATTTTTGAAATCATAATTCCAAACATCACCATTTTCCAATAAGAAAATTTTATTATTAGGATAATTGAATTTTTGAGCGTTTTTCTTAATTTGGCATTGATGTCTATATTCGCCCGCTACAGGCATTAAAAAGTTAGGTTTTAATAAATGTAACATTAATTTGAAATTCTCTTCATAATTATAAGAAGAAGACTTTAATAAATCTTTTTCTAAAACATCGACAATAAAACCTTTTCGAGCTAAAATATCAACTGTTTTATTTTGAATTTTATCCACTCCAGTGGCTTCGATAGATAATAATAAAATCTTATCTTTAGGATGTAGTTTCATCAAACGGTCGGTTTGTTTACACATTCTTTGCAATCTATAAAAAGGTTCAAAACGTTTTCCTACTACTATCACCACTAAATTTTTATATTTTAAATAATCTGTGGATGTTTTTAAATTAATTAAAGATTTTGCCGGAATTTTTAAATAATTTTTTTGTAAAGCAACGTCAATAATTTTTTCGCTTTTACGCCCTAAAATAACAATTTTTAAATTAGCCTCTAAAGCTAAATCAATCGCTAACTGAATTTTTAATAAATCAGGAACTAAAAAAGAAATAATAATATTGTTTTCTATACTAGCAAAATAACTACTCAAATAGTATTCTAAAATTTCTTCTTTTTTTTGAGTAATAATGCTAAAAGCTCCTTGTGAAGCAGGAACTAAAGCTAAAACTTCTTTTTGCGATAACTCTGATAAATGAGCAAAGTTAGTTTGAAAATTAACATCTTTAGATTGAACAAAATGCATCTCACTAATATACACTATCAAACCTTGTGAAGTCTCAAAAGCAACCCCTAAAGTTTCCGGTAAAAAATGAGATATCCCAAAAAAATGCGCTTTAGTGTTGCCAAAATCTATTACTGATTTATCTTGAACAGCTCTAAATTCTACATTATGTGTATTGACGTTGTTTTGGTATAAATTTATTTTTAAAACTTCAATAGTGAAGTCAGAAGCGTAAACCGGAATATCTTCTAAATAATCCATCATATATGGCAAAGCGCCAGAATGAGTTTCGAAAGCGGAAGTGATGAAAATACCTTTGATTTGTTCTTTAATAGATTCCAAGCGATGATAATCAGGAATAACACAATCTATCCCATTAGAGACTACATTAGGATTTTTAAGTCCTGCATCTAAAATAAAATAAGAAGAATCTACTTTCAATAAATAAAAATTTTTTCCATTTTCCCCTATACCACCTAAGGCAAAAAAATTTATTTCTTTCATGAAATGTAATTTATACTCCTTGAACAAAAATTTTTATTAATCTTTAGAAATTGTTAAAAATTATTTTATAATGGAAATTGTTAAAAATGATTTTTTATTAATTCGTCCTTAAACGAAGGAAACATGAAATCTTAGAAAGTAGATAAATAATATCCATGGATTACCCTTTCAAAAAAGAAAAAAATAACGTTATCAGCAACAAAAGCAATTTAGGCGCTAATTTAGAGAGAGATATTAATTTAACTAATCGTTTTTATCAAGAAAAAGAAATAGCATTAGTTTATAAAAACGAAATCCCTATCCAAGTAGTAAGAGTAGAATACCCTCAAAGAAAACAAGCTAAAATAGTGGAAGCTTATTATCGTACTTCTTCTCTACCGGATTATCACGGTATTTACAAAGGTAAATATCTATCTTTCGATGTTAAAGAAACTAACAATAAAAACATCTTTTCACTGAGTAATATTCCTCAACATCAAATAGAGATTTTACAAAGAACACAAAAATTTAACGGAATTGCTTTTTTTATTGTTCATTTTAAAGTTAAAAATAAGTATTTTTATTTACCGATTGATTTTTTAACTAATTTTTTAAACAATAATAAGGCTAAAAATATCAGTTATCAAATTTTTGAAAAAGAGCTCTTTAGCATTCCGTTTAATTATAATCCAAGAATTGATTATCTTAAAGTAATAGATAAATTCATTGAATAATTTTTTTTGCAAAAGAAAATTATTCAATTTTTTTTATTCTAACGAAAAACTTTCTAAATTTACTTTTAAAATAGGATTCAAAAAATACAAAATAAAACCAATAACTATATTTTGTAAAACAACAGATAATATGTAATAACCCAAAATTAGTTTATATGGCAAATTAGAATCCTTTATGACGCTTTCGTATTCATGTAAAATTTCATGAGACTGGTTATGATAAAGCAGAAAAGAAAAAACGGCATAAGAAATAATTTGAACAATCGCTATTAACGATAAACTTCCTGCAATAACTTTACCTTGTGATAAATGTCTTAATTCTTTGCGGTGAAAAAAACCTGAAATAGTACAAGCTAAATAAGGCATCACAAATACAAAAAATAATAAGCCTAAAAATAATGCCTTTTTCGATTCTGTATCTTTTAAAAGTAATTCAAAAAAATGCCTATCCATCGCATATTCCATGCAAATATGAATTGCTACATATAATAAATTAGAAAAGAAACTGAATTTCCATCCAAATAAAAATCCTATCAAAATAAGAGGTAATAATTCTATTCTTATTAAAGTAATATGACAATTCTGTCCACTGTAAAATAATTTAACAAAGACCATCTCTAAAAAGAAAGAAATTGCTATAAAAAGTGAAACAACAATCATCTTTTTTAATAAAACTTGTTTCTTGTTTTTATTCATATCCCTTCCTTTTATTATACATTTTTTATTTCTATTTTTACTAAAAAAGAGAAATAATTTTTTTATTTTTTTTAAATTAACAACCCTTCTTCTAATAAAGATAATAAATCTTGATTATTAGCGTTTAAAATATAATCACCTATATTATGAGTTTTTAAGACTTTTTCTAAATCTTCTTTACGATAATAAACATCTATAAATGGGTCAATAAATAAGGATAAATTATCTTCTTTATGAAAGAAATCACCTCTTAAATTCATTTGTTGAATTTTACCTTTTTGTAAATCTAATAAAATTTCTAATTTTCCCCAAGAGAAATGTTTTTTCAAAGTTTTAGAATACTGAGGATGTTCAAAATATAACCATTTTTCAGAAGAATATTTTTGCGACAACATTTCAACTTTGGTTATTTCCTCTTCGATCAAAACATATTCTTTTTGCGCTAATTCTTTTTCTAAATAACGTACTAATTCGTCTTTTGACATGCCATCTAAATGGTCTTTTAAATTTGTCACACGAGCAGAAACGCTATCAATTCCTTTAGAAATTAATTTTTCATTACTTGGTGTAATGCAACGCACCATCACGTCTATATCACAATTATACAGTAAAGTACCATGAATGATAATGCCGTTTTGATTTTGTAAAAAAGCGTTTCCAGAGACTTTTTTATTTTCTAACAAAATATCGTTTCTACCACTAAAATATAAATCAACTCCTAATTTTTTAAAAGGGGAAATAATTTTATTCAAATGTTCTTTAAAAGTGAAATTTTGGTTTTTTCTTTTAGTAATGATGCTATAAAGAGGAGTTTCTTCATCATTATAAACACATCCTCCACCAGTAGGACGACGAAAAAGATTAATCTTATTTTTTTTAACATAATCCAAATTAACTTCGTTTTCGATAACTTGGTTTTTACCTATTACAACACCTTTAATAGTCCATATAAAAAAAAAGACTTCATCCATTTCTTTTAAAACATTGTTTAAAATATATTCTTCTAAAGCGTAATAAAAATAAGGTTTCAAATCTATATTTCTTAAAAATTTAACTAAAATCATTTTTTTTTACACTTCCTTTAAATAAATAAAAAAATACCACTCTTATTTATATTATCATAAAAAATTAT
>NZ_AKIN01000004.1:0-13931 GCF_000309405.1 Vaccinium witches'-broom phytoplasma str. VAC | reverse complement strand
TTTCAATTTAATTATACATTAATTATAAAATAAATAAAGAAAATAAAATTTATTTACTTTTCCTCTCTTTTTTTACGACAAAAATAGGTTAATGACGTGATATTTTTTTCACTTTTTAAAGAAGAAAAAAGGAAATAATCTTCTTTTTCAACTAAAATAATCTTTTTTCATGTTAATGAATTTTACTATCATAAAAATGATTAGTTTTTTTTCTTAAAAAATTTAAACAACATAATAAATTGTTTTTTCTTTCGGACTTCTGTCTGTCATAAATCACTTTTTGTTTAAAATGTTGATAAAAATCAGTGATTTTTAGAATTTTTCCATCAGCATCGTATTCTATAAATCTTTGAAGATTATTCTTTAAACTTTGAGGATCGAAAAAATATTTCCAAGAACGCATCAATTGTCCTTCTGAAGTGTATTCTAACACTTGAGAAAGTTGTTCGTTGTCCGGGTGATAAATCTTTTCTTGAATTAAACCTTCGTCCGGAAAATTAATTATTTTACCAATGGTTTTGCCTTGCAGAGAAAAAGTTTCCCCCTCGTATAAAACACCTTTTTTATTGTATTGTCGGATAAAATGTATCTGATCGCTATTTTGATAATTTTCTCTCACAGTTTTTAATTGTCCGTTAGGGTAAAAATTTTTATAAGAAAGAGAAAAAGTACCGTTTTGATGAAATTTACTTTCTTGCAATAAGACGCCTTTTTCGTTATATTGAGCAAAAGTCAAATATGTTTCACCGTTGACGATTTCTGTTTTAATATTATTTTTTTTTCTTTTTTCATCTGGAAAAAAATCTCCCTCTTCTTCTTGATAATGACGAACCTTTTTTACAGAAGACAGATTTTTAGAAACATTTTTACTATTTTTGGATGGGAAAGGAAAATAAGTAATCATGAAAAAGAAAAACATACCCAAAAGAAATATTTTGGTTATTCGTTGAAAAAATAATTTGTTAAACATCAGGCTTGCATGCATACTTTCTATTTTGTTTTTTATAAAGCTGAATTAATAATATCAGCTACTTCTTGACCTATTTGTTTTGTATTTTTGCCTTTATAATCTTCATATTTAATATGAGGGTGAATAATTACTTCGACTTTTTTTCTTTTGAACCAAAATCTCTTTCTCATTTTATAAGCCCCTTTGAGAGTGATAGGAAGAATGTTTGCTTCGCCTTTAACAGCTATTTTATAAGCTCCATCTAAAGTGTTGATGATTTTATCGTTTTTTTTGTTAACAATACCGCCTTCAGGAAAAATAAGCATAGCCAGTTCTTGTTTCACATTTTCAATCGCTTGGTTTAAGTTTTGCGCTGTTGCGCGAGGATTGTCTCTGACTATTTTTAAACAATGAATAGAATTAAAATAATAACTTAAAAACCAGCCCCAACGACCTTTATACAAATCATCTTTAGGCGAGAAAGACATAGTTCTATCAACCGCACAAGCGATGATAAAAGGATCAAAATTAGTTTTATGATTAGAATAAATTACTAAATTCCCTTTATAAGGTATTAACTCTTGGTTATAAACTGTTACTTTAATGCGGAAAAATCTAAGAATTAATTTAGAGATGTTAGCGACAACTTTCTGTTGAAAAGAGTTGTTAATTTTTAACCTTCTGTTGATAAACATCATGATAAAAAGCATCAATAAAACCATAATCCAAGATAAGGCTAAACTAGCGAAAAAACTTAAAAAATAACCTTCTATACCACATTTACAATACACAATAAAGGAAATATAAAAAGTTAAAAAAGATGTGATGAAAAATAAAGTAAACATTATTTAACTTTGCCTTCTTTTTGATAAGTAGCAAAAATCAATTCTTCTTGGATATCTTTTTCTATGAGTTGGTATTGGGTCAAGTCTACGTAAGGAAAAAAAGAATCCCCTTGATACCTTTTTAAAATATGAGTGATATATAAAACATCAGCATAAGGCAAGGATTGAGTATAAATTTGGCTTCCACCTATAATAAAAATATTTTCTTCCGAATTTTGATACTTTTTTAAAAAAGCGATTAAATCGTTAACAATAATTCCGTCTGATAAATTGCCTTGTTTAGAATTGCTAGCGATATAAGCAGTAGCAAAAGGTAAAGGTTTATTGCGGTAATATTGTTTTAAAGAAAGATATGTATTCCACCCCATTAAAACATTTTTTTGGAAAGTTTTTTTTTTAAAAAAAACCAGATCTTTAGGATAATGCCAAGGTAAATTATTTTTATTTCCAATTAAAAAATTAGAATCCAAGGCGGTAATCAAACTAATCATACTGCTACTTCTCCTTTTAAAGATGGATGATAATGATAATTTTCTAATTTAAAATCTTCAAAGCAGAAATCTTCAATGTGTTTTATTTGCAGGTTTAAAAGCATTTGAGGTAGTTTTTTTGGTATACGCTTTCTTTGAATATTGATTTGTTCCAAATGGTTGTGGTAAATATGTGCGTCACCTAAAGTATGAATAAATTCATCAGCTTCTAAACCGGTTACTTGCGCCACCATCATTAATAACAAAGAATATGAAGCGATATTAAAAGGGATGCCTAAAAAAACATCGCCACTACGTTGAAACAATTGTAAAGAAATTTTGCCTTTATTGACATAAAACTGCATTAAGACGTGACAAGGAGGCAAAACCATTTCGTCTACCAAAGGCGGATTCCAAGCTGAAACAATTAAACGACGTGAATTCGGGTTTTTTTTGATTTCTTGAATGGTTTTTTGCAATTGATCTACTCCAGCAAAATCACGCCATTGTTTTCCATAAACAGGCCCTAAATCCCCATGTTTTTTTGCAAATTGAACATCTTTTTTAATTTTATCAATAAATTCTTTCTGACTTTCGCCTTGAAAATCTGGAGATTGACAAAATTTTTGATAAGGCCATTCATTCCAAATATTAACATTATTCAGCGCTAAGTAACGGATGTTAGTATCTCCTTTGATAAACCATAATAATTCATGAATAATAGAACTGAAATGAACTTTTTTAGTGGTAACCAAAGGAAAACCTTCCTCTAATTTAAAACGCATTTGATAACCAAAAATACTTTGAGTAACGAATTTAGTGCGATTTTCGCGCACTTCTCCTTTTTCTAAGATAAAATTGCATAATTCTAAATATTGTTTCATATGAATAAAATTACCTTTTTTTATTTTGAGAAGTATTTTTTTAATATTAAAAAAATTAAATTTTTGGAAATGTATTATTGTTGTCATCTTTTAAAGAAAAGATTTAATCCGATTAAACCTTTTATTTAAAAGTTTTTGTGTTATAAAGTGATAAAAAAAATTAAAAAATAATCAAGAGATATTTTTTAACATTAAAAAAATATTTATTAATTTGGCGGAGGAGAAGGGATTCGAACCCTCGCATCTTTTCAGATCTACGCGCTTTCCAAGCGAGCCTCTTAAACCACTTGAGTACCCCTCCGATAATTTTTACCACTTCAACATTTAAGCAAAGTAAAAGCGGTAAAAAGGTTTTAAAAAAGATTAGTTTTTTTGTTTTAAAGCTACAACATCTCGAGCTATAGCTATTTCTTCGTTAGTAGGGATAACCATTACTTTAACTGAAGATTCAGGCATAGAAATGACTCTTTCTCCTGGCAGATGTTGATCGTTTAAATCTTGGTCTAAATAAATATTTAAAACTTCTAAACGTTGAACAACTTCTCTGCGGAAGAAAGAAGAATTTTCCCCTATTCCAGCTGTAAAAATTAAAGCATCAGCGCCTTTCAGTAAAACATAATAACTAGCGATATAATCAACAACTCTTTTGATTTGAATCTCAAAAGCTAATAAAGCTCTTTTATTATTTTTTTGAATCATGTTTTCTAAATCGCGTCCGTCATTAGAAATTCCTGAAACGCCTAATAAACCGGATTTTTTATTTAATTCATTAATCACTTCTTTAGCTGTTTTATTTTCTTTATCAGCGATAAAAGTGACAATATTAGGATCTACATTGCCGCTACGTGTTCCCATCGGTACACCTTCTAAAGGAGTGAAACCCATGGAAGTATCGACGGATTTGCCATTTTCAATAGCAGTTAAAGAAACGCCGTTACCAGCATGACAAACGATTAATTTTAAGTTAGGTTTTTGGAAAATTTCTTGTGCTTTTTGGGAGATATATTGATAAGAGATGCCGTGAAAACCGTATTTTCTAATTTTATATTTTTGATACCATTCATAAGGCGTTGCATATAAAAAATTTTGTTCTTGCATAGTTTGATGGAAATTAGTGTCAAACACGCCTACTTGTAAAGTTTGTGGCAAAACTTTTTTAAAGACTTTAATGCTTAAAAGGTTAGCAGGATTATGAAGAGGAGCTAAATTGTTTAAACTTTCAACTTGTTTAATGTTTTCCTCTGTTAAAACAACAGAATTTTTAAAATATTCTCCACCTTGAACAATTCTGTGGCCTACTCCATCAATTTCATCTAGCGTTTTGATAAAGTTTTTTTCAATTAAATAATCTAACAACATTTCTACCGCTTGTTTGTGGTCCGAAATAGGAACAATTTGTTCTTGCTTGTGTCCTGGAGTTTTAATTTTAAAAATAGTATTCATATTGCCTATTCTTTCAAATAAACCGTCACAAAGAACTTCTTCATTTTTCATATTTAATAATTGAAATTTTAAAGAAGAACTACCTGCATTAACAGACATGATTTTCATAATATATTTTTCTCCTTTTTATATTTTTTTCTAACATATTAGTTGGAAATATTTTCATCAAAAACTTTTTTAATTGTATTCAAATTATAATTAAATTAAGCAACCTTTTTTATTTTAACATATAAAAAATATTAAAAATGTATTTTTGAAACAAAATTAATCTTTTATTTCCTTAAAATATCTATTATTGAATTGCTTTGGAACAATAAAAACATTTATGTTGCGCAGCGAAAAACTAAAAATAAAATAGATGGATAATTGTTAAATTTATTTTTTATCCCATTAAATGTCTTTTAGAATCAATGATTATAGTTTATCTTTCGCCTTAGAGCGATTATCGTTAAAAAAAAGAAAAAAACTAAACTGTTGTGACAAATAAAACAGTTTAGTTTTGGGATTTTTAAAAATTAATCGACTATAAAATAGATATTGTATAAAAAACAGGATAAAAGATGCTAGCGATAACAACCACTAAATCTCCACCAATACGAGTAGAAATTTGCGCATAAGGCATCAATTCGAAGGAATCTGATGCTTCTAAAATAGCTAAATTACCTACCCCGCCAATACTGTTAGCACAAAGACCGCCAGCAATAGAAGCTTGTACCGGATAATAACCCATTTTGTTTCCGACAATAGCAGACGTTAATGCGGTTGTTAATACAGCTAAAACAGAAACAATGAAAAAGTTAATATTACTTACGTTTTTTATCAATGCGTTAATATCTATCGTTACCCCGATAACGACCAAAATAGAGGAAGATAAGTTATTAGTCACTAATTTAGACGCTTGTTCGATGCTTTTAACGAAACAATCAGAAATAATGTCAAACGCTTTGAAAACTAAAACTAAAACCACTAAGAAAATAATAGTTGGTGGAATGAAATTTTCAACACTTGGCATTAAACATACAAGCAAAGAACGGATTAAAACACTTAAAGCGTATAAAGCGAAAATAGCTACAAAACCAGTTTTGATTTGTTCAAAAGTAATTTTGTTTTCTTCTTTTTTAACTTCTGCCGGATTTGCTTTTGCATTAGAAACAACAGCAGGCAAAACTTCTTTTTCTAACGAACCAGTTGGGCTGTTGAATTTACTTTTACCAAATATTTTTTTAATTAATCCACTAAAAATAACACTTACTATACCGCCAACCAATAAAGCAGTTATTATGTGCGCCGTAAACAATGCTTGAACAGTCGTTCCATCGGCACCGCCTACACTCTCTTTTCCTTGTCTTTGGGAAAAAATAGTGGATAGAGGAATGATGCCGCAAGTCAGACCTCCGCTAGCAATAGGGACGAAAATATAAAATAAAGCATTTAAAGCACCGTTTTTGTCTTGCCCACTACCACCAAGACCATCAATACCACCTATAGGGTTTAAAAACCAACCGGCTATACCGACAAATGTAGCTGAAACAATTAAAGAAATAACTACTAAAGATAAAAATTTAAGACCATTTCTTTTCAACATTTCTTTGTCAATTCCTAAAAGGCTCCCAACCACTAAAGAAGCAACAAACATTTCAGAAAAACCGATAGTACCGTTAAAGATTTTTATATTATCTCTAAAAGCTTGTTGAAACAAATTGAATCGGAATTTATCGTTTAAAAATGTGCAATTATAATTGAAAATAAAAGCAGGCACTAATAAGCTTAAAATAGCTCCACCGCCAATATCTTTTAAAATAGGAGTTTTTTTACCTATTACTTTAAACAATTCAGCTACAACCATAGCAACCAATAAAACACCAATTAAATTGTGCCATTTTATTACGCCTTTGTTAACTGTGTCAACCTTTTCCACGCTAAAAGAAAAACCTAAATAAGCTATGGAAATAGCTAAAATGATTAAAATTAAATAAATAGGGAAACCTAAAATAGTTATTGGTTTTTTAGAACTTGGAGACGAAATATTTTTTTCAGAATTTTGTGTTTGCATCAATATTTTCTATTCTTCTTTCTTAAATTTTTTTATCATTATTTTTTATATTTAATGACTAAAATATTTCAACTTTTTTAGTTGTTTCTAATTAAGACTAAAAATATTTTTAATAATCGTTATTTATAACTATTATTAAACGATTAATTTATCTATCAAATGAGAGACAAAATCAAAAACTGTTGCTGGAGATTGAGAAGTGACAAAATTACCGCTCACAACTGTTGGAATTTCACTTGTATAATTGCCAGTAATATATTTCTCATAACCAGGATAACAAGTAAATTGATGATTTTCTAATAAATTAAGTTTCCCTAAGAAAGATGGCGCTGCACAAATAGATCCAATAATTTTGTTTCTATCGGCAAAATGTTTAATAATATCTAAAATAATTTGTAAGTCACGACCGTTTTCGTCTAATAATTGTTTTACATATGGGCCTCCTGGAAGAATTAAAAAATCATAATTATCATAATTCACTTGATCAATATACATATCTGCTTTAACTTGAAGTTTTTGCGATGAAAAAACATTTAAAGATTCGTTTAATGTCAAAGTAGTAACGTCTAAATTTGTTTTTTTCAACAAAGCCCTCGTTACTAAAGCTTCACAATCTTCAAAACCATTACATAAAACTAATAAACCTTTCATAATTCTTATTCAATCTTAAATATCATTATCTTTTAAAAATAAAAATACTTAATAAAATTGATTCTCCTTTTTTATATAAAGTTGCACAAAAATTTATCTTGTTTACTATTAAATTTTATCATTAATTTATGATTATTTTTATATTTTTTCATTATTAATGAAATTTGGTTAAATTTCTTCTGATGGTAAAATTTATTTTATCTTTGTTTAAAACCGGAAATTAAAACCGGAAAAAGATCTTTTTGAGGTATATTGGTTCTAAGGAAGAAAAAAATATTTGTTTTTAATAATAACAATAAAAAAAGACTTTAATTTATAAAGTCTTTTGGTTATGAAGCAAAAAAAGCTTTTGCTTATTAGAAAAAATATCTAGGACGGTATTTATTTTTTTCAATTGGTTCATAATAAGCGATCCAATTTGCTTTTTGATCTAAAACTACGAAATGTTCATCAGTTATAATCTGTCTTTCGTCTAAATAAACACCGTTTTTCACCAATCTAACTAAATAATCGTTTAAAACAATTTGTTTATGATTTTGAAATAAGATTTTAACATCGTTTAAATCGTCTAAACTAACCTCATCAATTGTTTTAGCGCGTTTCCAATAATAAGAACCAATTTGGGTTCTTGTTAAAGATTGTAAAGAACCGTAAGTATTCATTTTTTCCCCAATATCTCTCGCTAAGCTTCTAATATAGGTTCCTTTAGAAACATTAGTCACGAATTCTATTTGATCGTTTTTTAACGCTGAAACCATCTCTAAATGATATATTTTAACTTTTCTAGGAGCAACATCTATCTCGATGTTTTTCCTGGCTAAATCATATAATTTTTCCCCTTTAACTTTAATAGCGGAATAAAGAGGAGGTTTTTGTAGATATTGTTTTTGATCGAAAAAAAGAAAACTTTCTTGTACCATTTCATTAGTCAAAGGCATTTCTTTTTGAGCGGTTAAAGTACCAGTTATATCTAAAGTGTCGTATTGTTTGTTAAAAACCATACTCCCCTGATAACCTTTATTTAAATTTTCAAACAAAAAAGCTAATTTAGTTGCTCGATTGATTAAAACGATTAAAAGTCCTTTCGCCATAGGATCTAAAATCCCTGTATGACCTGTTTTAGCAAAATTAAATTTTTTTTTAATTTTATAAACGACATCATGTGATGTCATATTAGGTTCTTTATTTATTAAAAAAAATCCATCCATATTTCATTATTAAACACTGCTTTCTTTTTGATCAAAAACAATTATGAATTATTTTCTAAAAAAGATTTTAATTCTTCTGAAGAACAATAGCCTATTCTTCTTTTGATTTCTTTCCTGTTTTTATAAAAAACTAAAGTAGGGAAGGTGTTTACTTTATTTTCTTTCGTTATTTCTGGATGTTGATCAATATCAATTTTAACTAAAGAAATATTTTTATTTTTGGCAAAACATTCATCTAAAACAGGCATTAATTTTTGACAAGGATAACACCAAGAAGCGTAAAAATATACTAAAACTAATTCTTGTTGATTAATTAACTGTTGAAAATCTATTTTTGGAGTATTTTTGTCTGACATTTGTCATAACCTTTCTAAATTATATTCAAAATTATTTTCTAATCGATATCATAAAATGATATTCATCATTATTATAATATATTGTCTCTTTTAAAAAAAATATTTACTCCTCAAAGAAGCATATTGTCTAGATATAAAAAACATTAAAAAAGACCTTTTTAAAAATAAGGTCTAAATAAAAATTTGTTGTAATTATTTATTTGCGATAACATCAATTGGCTTTTTGCGCGATAATGTGTAAATTGGAAGAGCAATAGAAAGGAATGTTAAAACGTAAACAAATAAATATTCCGCTCCTAAAATCCACCAAAATCTAAGCGTTGCCATTATTAAAAAACCTTTAAACCTTGCTTCTATTAACAAATAGAAAGCTAAAATTAATATATTGATGGTTGTTGCGTAAATAAATCCTTCAGATAAGAATATTTTAGAAACTGTTGAACCTCGCGCTCCTAAAGCCCTTAAAGAACCAATTTCTTTCTTTTTCAATTTAATGCTGGTGTTGAAATACATGTATATCAACATAAAGGCAATAAAACTCATAACTATTAAAACAATAATACAACTATGGCGAAAATGATCAAACTGTTCTTTTGCAGCATCATATTCTTGTTCAATCTGACAATTTACACCGTCTTCAATTTGTTTTTTCATTTCAGGGCTCGCATTTTCATAACCTGGAATTTTATTTAAGGCATGTTTATGTAATGTTTCTTTAAAAAAAAGAAAAGTTTGTACAATGGTTGCAAAAATAGTCGCCGTCCAAGCAACAATGAGCGCCGAAAACACTAATAAAACTTTTTTAGTTTTGAAAGCAGAAGCCCCCATTTTAAAAGCTTTTTTCCAAGGAAGTTGACTAGAAACATTTTTAAACATTACTGGTTGTTCTTCTAGAAGAACTTCTTGTGTTGGCGCAAATCCTTCTTTATGAGCGTTTTTAGCTTGATCTTGAATTTGTTGAATCATGTCTTCGTTTAAAACTTGTCCTTTAGTGAACTTAGGTTGTTTAGTTTTAACTAAGTTTCGGTCTTTAGTTAAATCTTCTATAATTTGACCATCTTTTAATTCGATCACACGATCTCCATATTTAAAAGCACTTTCAACATCGTGAGAAATTATAAGAACTAATTTATCTTGTGATAATTTTTTTAAAATATTAAAAATTTGTTCGCCAGTTTTCGAATCCAGGTTCCCCGTTGGTTCATCCGCTAAAATAATCTCCGGATTTTTAACCAAAGCCCGAGCGATGGCTATTCTTTGTTTTTGTCCACCTGATAATTCGCTAATTTTTCTTTCTTCATAACCTAAAAGTTCCATTTCTTTTAATAAGTTATAAATTAGTTTATTGTCCGGTTTTTGACCCTGAAGCTCATTTGCTAAAGCGATATTTTCATAAACATTCATACTTTCTATTAAATTAAATTCTTGGAAAATAAAGCCTAAAACGCCGTTTCGATAGTTGTCTAAATCATTTTGTTTTAATTCTTTTATAGAAAACTTATTAATTAATATATCTCCACTATCACACTTATCAATTCCTCCCAACAAGTTTAAAAGAGTCGATTTCCCTGATCCTGATTTTCCTAAAATAAAGATTAAACCTTTATTAGGCAATCTTAAAGAGACATTATTTAAACCTATTGTAGTTACGCCGGTTTTAGTAACAAAACCCTTATTAATTTTGATTAACTCAAACATTTTTAAATCCTTCTCTTTTTAAAATAAATTGAACTAGTTCTTTTTTAATTTTGTAAAATTGAAAGGTTAAAAGTTTACTAGTTGACTTTTATTTTTTTCAATAATCAATTTATTTTAACACAAAAGAAATCTTTTTTGACAAAAATAAAGCTCCTTGTTTGAAATAAAACACGTCCTTAATTGTAAAAAAAGAAATCTTGGAAGATCTTTCTTATTCTTTATTCTTGTCTTTTGCGTCAAATAAAGGTTTATAAAAATTTCTTTTACCTACAGCTGATAAGGGTTCTGAAAATTCTCCCAATGGAGTTTTTTCTAAAAGTTCTCCCAAAGTGGTTAATTTAGCGTCTATATCGTCTAAATGCCATAATAAAAGCGCTTCGCTAGTTTGAGGTCTTTTAGATGCTCCATATTCTAAAAGTCCGTGATGAGAAATTAATAAGTGTTTTAATAATGTTACTTCTTCTTTATCTTGATAACCTAAATTCAGCGCTTCTTCATGAATGTTGTTAGAACCTAACACTAAATGGCCTAATAAAGAACCTTCTTTTAAATATTTTTTTTGGGAAAAATCGAATTCTTCTATTTTAGCCATATCATGTAAAATAATTCCAGCATACAATAAATCAACGTTTAAAAAAGAATGAATTCGTACGAAAGATTCAGCTGATTTTAACATATTAGTCGTGTGATAACCTAATCCGCCGTAATAATTATGATGCGTTTTTAAAGCTGCCGGCCAAATCAAAAAAGAAGTTTTATTTTTCAAATATAAATTAGTCGTGATTTCTTTTAATATTTTATTTTGAATTTTATCTAAATAAGTTTGAATTATTTCATCCACTAAAGCGAATGAAATAGGAGAACAATTAAAAAAATGCGAATAAAGTTCATAAGTTTGTTGATGATCTAATACATTCTCTATTAAAGTGTAATCTTGACAAATAAAGACCGTATTTTCTTTTTTTTCAACACAAATAACCGTAAAAAGATAAATCTTATCTTTAATGGGAGGAGTATATTGAGGTTCTAATTTAATGTTAACGCATTTTTCTTCAGGTAAAGAAATAGTCGTATTATAGAAGTCTTCTCCTTGGTTGATGCCAGTTACCTTCCCTATTAATTGATATTTTTTACCAATTTTTTGTTCTTTTAAAATATTGCTTTGATTTTTATACATCTTTTTTCCTCTTTTTAATTCATTTATAAAAAAACCTTTATAAGTTAATTTTTCCATACTTTTTGTCTTCACTATTTATTTAAATTTAATTGTTTTTTTATTTGTTGATTTAAAGAAGAATGTTGTTGAGTGTTGTATTCTGATAAGAGATAATGTTGTTTTTGATACCAAAAAGCTATTTGTTGAAATAAGGTTTTTTCTTCTGATTTAAAAGGATAATCATTGATAATTTTTGGTTCCAAAATAAAAGCTAAACTAAAAAATAATTCGTAATTAAGATGGTTTATTTTATGTTCTAAGGCGAAAAGAACAATTTTTTTAAAACTCGTTAGCACTTCAAGAGCGTTATGTTCTCGTAAAGAATGAAACGCTTTGGCAATATTTTTCTGTTTTAAAATTTTTTTCCATTCTTTTAATAAAGTTTGCGGTTTTATTTTTGCCAATAAAACAATATTTTCTTTTAAAACTTTTTGCGTTTCAACTTCCAAATCAAAATTCAATTTAGCTTGTAGATAAAAAATCCTCATCATCCTTAAAGCGTCTTCTGTTAATTTTTGATACGGATCACCTACTGTTCTAATCAGTTTTTTGGCTAAATCCTGCTTTCCGTTAACATAATCGATTATTTCATCATCTTCATTTAATAGTAAGCTATTTATAGTGAAATCGCGTCTCATAAGATCTATTTTAATATCAGAGATAAAAGTTATTTCTGAAGGATAACGATGTGAGAGGTATTTCCCTTCTTTGCGATAAGTAGTGATTTCAAAAGAATGCCCTTCCCAAAAAATTTTTAAAGAACCATATTTCAGACCAGTAGGAACAGAAGGAAATAATTTTTGCACCACAGAAGGATGGGCGTTAGTAGTAATGTCTACATCAGAAAAAGACACATTTAACAATAAATCTCTTATTGCTCCACCAACGATAAAAGCTTCAAAGTGGTTTTTTTTTAAAATTTTTAAAACTTTTTGAGCTGTCTTTATTTTATCTATTTGTTTATGATTAACTTTCATAAAAGTCTCTTTTAGATTATTTTTTTGAATTTTATACATCTTTTAAAATAATCCCTACTCCAACAACATTATTGCCAACATGAGCGCCTAAAGAAGGAGATGAAGGCATTTCTAAAATATCAGTTAAATTTAGTTCTTTTTCTAAAGCGACTTTAAAATCTTTTCTTAATTCAGGGTTTCCAGTAAATGACAAATGCAGAAGATATTTTTTATCTCTAGTATAATCTTTAATTTGGTCAATAATATAATTAAAAGCTTTTTCGGTAGAAAAAGTTTTTTGTATCATCACTATTTGACCTTTGTCATTTAGTTGTAAAATAGGTTTAACCCTAAAAAATCTTCCTAAAAAACCTTTTGTTTTAGTTAAACGACCGTTTTGGATTAATTGAGTTAAAGTATTAACAACAAAAAAAATCGTATTATTGGCTTTTATTTTATCTAAATGTTGAATAATTTCCGGAACAGTAGCTCCTTGTTTAAATAAACGTAGTCCTTCCAGAGCGAAATAACCTTCCGAAAAACCAACTGTATTAGTGTTATAAGGAATCACTTCAATTTCGTCTTTCACTATTTTTTGCGCTTGAACGACACCATTATAAGTACCACTCAATTGGGCAGAAATAGTAGTCACTAAAACCCTTTTATAACCTTTTTGAGCTAATTTTTTAAAATAATTTACCAATTCGCCTACTGAAATTTGAGATGTTTTAGGCACGAATTTCGGATTTTTATTTAAAATTTCGTAAAATTCATAAGCACTTAAATTTTCTCCGTCTATATATTCTTTACCATCGATATAGATTTTAATCCTTATTAAATCAATTTCACCAGCTTCAGAATAATAATCCAAACAACTAGTTGAAGTAGAAACTACTTTTGTATTCATATTTCTTTTTGCCCTTGGCCCTCTAATGTACTTGAAATTTAAACATAAATTGTTTTATATCAACATTATAACAAAAAAAAGATAAAAAACCATGATTTAAGAATCTCTATTAGAAGTGTTGTCCAACAGATAAACCATTATCTTAATGTATGAGCTTTATTTATCAATGATTAGAAACTGTCTAACTTAACGAACTTTTTAAAAACTATTTTGGCCCTTTTTTAATTAATAAAAAAAATGATTCAATTTATCCCAAAAATAACAAAAATATATTATAATTTAGTTAGTTAATTAT
>NZ_AKIN01000005.1:0-6572 GCF_000309405.1 Vaccinium witches'-broom phytoplasma str. VAC | reverse complement strand
TTATATCATAACTAAAAAAACAAGCATTTTTATTATATATTAAATTTAAATTTATTGCAAATAAAAAGATGTTTTTATTACAAAAATAATGTTTTTTTTAAAAAACAAATACTTTATTATCCTAAAGGCAATCAAAATATTTGGTTTTTTTAAAAAATTTTTAAATATTTTTAACAGCTGCTCTTAATTTTGCCGAACGACTGCGAAGATTTAATTTTAATTCTTCCTCACTAGGACAAATATTTTTTTTAGTTATAATTTTCAAAGGAGAAGGAGGAATGTCTTTTTCTTTAATAGGTAATTTAGGAAAAAAATGAGTATGACTGTTTTTTTTAAAAAAGTTTTTGACCAAACGATCTTCTAAAGAATTAAAACTAATCACTACCATTTTACCATTTTTTTTCAATAATTGAAGACCTTGTTGCAAAGCTTTTGCTAAAACTTGCAATTCTTGATTTACTTCTACCCTTAAAGCTTGAAAAACTCTTTTAGCGCTGTGACCTCTTTTGTCCTTTTTACCGTAAGAAAAATAAAATTTATCAGTAATTTCTACCAATTCTAAAGTATTTTTTAAAGGGCGTCTTTTAACAATTTCTTTTGCTATTAAAGTTGATTTAGGTTCCTCGCCATAAATAAAAAAAATATTTCTCAACTTTTCGTAACTGTAAGTATTAATAATAGTTTGAGCCGATCGGCTTTGGTTGCGATTCATTCTCATATCTAAAGAAGCATCTTTTAAATAACTAAAACCTCTTTGAGGATCATCAATTTGAAAAGAAGACAAACCTAAATCAAAAATAATACCATCAATAGCATTGATATTTCTTTTCGCCAATTCTTCTTTTAAAAAAGAAAAATTATTATGAATTAAAGTAATTCTTTTTTCTTCTTTAAAAATTTCTTGACATTTAGAAATAGCGAATAAATCTTGATCAAAAGCATATAAAGAACCTTCAGAAAGTTTTTTCAAAATCGCTGAACTATGCCCTCCTCCGCCTAAAGTGGCATCAACATAAATGCCTTGAGGATTAATATCTAAATATTGGATTACTTCCTTTGTGAGAACAGAAATATGAATATCTGGCGTCACTTGTTTAGTTCCTTTTTCATCTTTGGCCATAACCATTTTTTTATTTAAAAACTATTTTAAAATTATCGTTAATAATTTCTGATAAAGCTTTGCTAACGATTTTTTTACTAGGAAGTTTGACAGAAGATAAACTATTGTTTTTCTCTATCACGTGAGCTATTTTACCAGATAAAAAAGCTAATTTATATTTAGAATCAATTCTTTTTAATAATTCATCAATAGAAGGACGATTAATGCCTTCGTTTTTATCTTTTAACATATTCTTTTTCAACCTTTTTTATTTAAAATTTCTGTTAAATAAAAAGAAATACTGTTTTTAACTTTAGAATGTTCAGCAATGATTATAGAAATGATTTTATCAACAGCTTTATCAATATCATCGTTAACTACGATATAATCATATTTATAAGCCAATAAAAACTCTTGATCCGCTTTATCCATTCTTTGGCAAATAATATCTTCAGATTCTGTATTTCTTTTCTTTAAACGATTGTATAAAGCTTGTTTTGTAGGAGGAACAATGAAAATAAAAACAGCGTCTTTGCTAATTTTATGTTTTCTAATTTGTAAAGAACCTTGTACATCAATTTCTAAGATAACTTCTTTACCTTCTTCAACTTGATCTAAGACTTTGTCATAAGGTGTTCCATAATAATTACCGATAAACTTATTATATTCTAAAAAATATTTTTCTTTAATTTTTTGTTGGAAAAACGCTTGATCAACGAAAAAGTAATCTTTTCCTTCTATTTCCCCTGTTCTAGGGGCTCTTGTTGTCATGGAAGAAGAATAAACAAAATTATGACCTTCTTTTTTCAACAAAGCCTTTGTAAGAGTGCCTTTTCCAACTCCTGATGGACCTGAAATTACTATAACTAATCCTTTTTTATGTAATCTCATATTTGTCATATTCTTTCTAAATAATTTTTATAAATTTTAACACCTTGAATCAAAACGAAAAACCAAATTCAATAATTTATTAGAAACATAAATAGTTTTAACGATTTTGCCTTTTTCCACTAAATTAGCGATTTTGTGATCTTTCAATGCTAATTCTAAAATAGCTTCTTTTTCTTGATCTTTATCAGTTTTTATTTTAGCTTTAACTTTACCGTTAATTTGAACCACAATATCTACCGTATCAGCAGTTAATAATGTTTCATCATAAGTAGGCCATTGAGAATAAACCAATTCTTCTGAAAATTCTAAAACTGTTTGGTTTAATTCTTCTGTTAAATGAGGCGATAAAGGGTTTAACAATTGTAAAAAGATTTTCATTTGTTTTTGATCTATTTTTTGATGTTTATAAGCTTCATTAACAAAAATCATCAACTGACTAACGACTTTATTAAATTTTAAATTTTCATAATCTTCTGTAACTGTTTTAATCGTTTGATTCATTATTTTCTTTAAAGGAATAAATTCTTGCGAAACAATTTCAAATGAATCAAACATGTTATAAACACGGTTTAAAAACCTTTGTACCCCTTTTAAACCTTGTTCTGACCAACTTTTACTATCTTCTAGAGGACCCATAAACATCATATAAACTCTTAAAACATCAGAACCATATTTTTCTAAAATCAAAGAAGCGTTAACAGCATTTCCTTTAGATTTGCTCATTTTCAAATTATCATGACCTAAAATCATGCCTTGATTAACTAACTTTAAAAAAGGTTCTTTACTGGAAACCAAACCTAAATCAAATAAAAATTTATGCCAAAAACGGGAATATAATAAATGCCCTACTGCGTGTTCTGTTCCGCCAATATAAAAATCAACTGGCAAAAAATAATCTAATAATTCTTTCGCTTTATCGGCGTTTAAAGGAATCATACCTAAATAATTTTTTAAAATATAACCTATGTAATACCAAGAACTGCCAGCTAACTGAGGCATGGTATTAGAATCTCTTCTAAATTTTTTACCATCTTTTTCAAAATATATCCAAGAGGAAATATTAGATAAAGGTGATGTTCCGTCGCCAGAAACAACAATCTTTTCCACTGAAGGTAATTCTAACGGTAACTCCTCATCAGAATTTAAATAAATATTATCGTTTTTATCATAATAAACAGGGAAGGGTTCGCCCCAATATCTTTGACGAGAAAATACCCAATCATGCATCTGATATGTAAAATTAACTTGTCCCCAATTATTTTTTTGAGCCACAGCGATAATTTTACGATTCGCTTCTTCATAATTAAGACCGTTTAAAAAGTCACTATTAATAAAAATACCGTCTTCCACCTTAATTTCTTTTTCTTCTTGAAGTTCTTTCTTTTCAGAAGGAGAAGTTTGGGTTTCTTCAGGTAATTTAGCAATAGGGATCATTTCTAAATCATATTTACGAGCGAATTCAAAATCTCTACTATCATGATAAGGAACGGTCATAATGGCTCCCGTACCATAATGAGGCAAAACATAATCAGCGATCCAAATAGGGATCTTTTTTTTATTAGCGAAGTTAATAGCATAACTGCCTATAAAAACTCCAGTTTTTTCTTTATTAATATCTCGTTCTAAATTAGTTTTACGTTTAGTACGGTTAACGTATTCATCTACTTCATTCCAACGATCTGGAGTGGTTAATCCAGCTACTAAAGTATGTTCTGGAGCTAAAATTAAGGCTGTTACTCCGAAAATAGTACTAGGTTTAGTGGTAAAAACTGATATCTTTTTATCTTTGACATCTAATAAAGAAAAAACAAAAATAAAACCTTCTTTTTTGCCAATCCAGTTTTTCTGCATTTCTTTTAATTGAGGTGACCATTCTAATAAGTCTAGGTCATCTAAAAGTCTTTCAGCATAATCAGTAATTTTTAAAACCCATTGTTTCATCTTCTTTTTGACTACCGGATAGGACCCTCTTTCAGAGACTAAACCATCCTCAGTAGGAACAACTTCTTCGTTTGCTAAAACAGTCCCTAATTCTTCGCAAAAATTAACTTCTATCTCTTGTAAAGAAGCAAGATTTTTTTCATAAAGTTTTTTAAAAATCCATTGAGTCCATTGGTAAAAATAAGGTTCAGAAGTAGATAATTCTCTCTCCCAATCAACACCTTTGCCTAATTTCTCTATTTGTTTTTTAAAATTATTGATGTTTTCGTAAGTGAAATCTTTAGGATGATTACCAGTATTTAAAGCATATTGTTCAGCTGGCAAACCAAAAGAATCCCAACCAAAAGGATGCAATACATTATATTGCTGCATCCTTTTTAACCTATTAACAATATCACTAGCAGTATAACCTTCAATATGGCCCACATGCAACCCTTGAGAAGAAGGGTAAGGAAACATATCTAAACAATAAAATTTTGGCTTTGTTAAATCTTCACTAGTTTTAAAAGTTTTGTTTTTTATCCAATTTAGTTGCCATTTAGATTCAATTTTTTCGAAATCATAACACAACATAAAAACCCCTTAATATTTCATTTTGACTAATTGTATTATTTAGATGAATTTAATTCAACAAAATCACAAACTTCTTGAATAGTTTTAAACTGTTGTAAAGCCTCATCGCTAATTTTAATATTAAAAATTTGTTCTAATTTAAATACTAAGTTAACAGCATCAATAGAGTCAATCCCTAAATCTTCTTTTAATCTAGTTTTCAACATAATTTTTTCCTTAGGAATGAATAATTGTTCAGAAATTATTTCTTGAATCTTTGTTAACATCTTTATATCCTCGATTAATATATTATTTTAATACTTAAAAAATTTATACAAATCATATAAGAATATTATATATCATATATGATTAAAAATACCGAAATAAACATATTTTTATTTTAATAAAAAAAGGTTTAAACTTTAAATAAGTATTAATCTATCTCTTATCTATCTTTTGAAAAAAAGGTCTTTTATATGTAATTATCCTTTATTTATGTAAATGCCGAAACCTTTTGAGCCAAGGTGAATAGAAACGATAGGAGATATTTGACCGTATACTGATAATTTAAAGTTAGGATTGTTCAAATTTTCTATTTCTTTGATTAATTCATTTACAATAACGTGATTTTCAACATAAATAATTTGAACCTCTACTGTGCCTTCTTCTTCTTCTTGTAATTGAAGAGCATATTTTAATAAATATCTAAAACAACTTTTCCAAGTACGGACATTTTTTTCTAAAGAAATAAAACCTTGTTTCATTTTTAAAATGGTTTTAATCTTAAACAAACTACCTAAAAAAGATTTGAATTTACTAATTTTTTTATTGGCTGCTAGATATTTCAATTCATCTAAAGAAAAAAACATACTGCCTTTTTTTTGTTCTACAACTACTTTTTTAAATATTTCTTCATTAGTTAACTCATTTTCCTTTAAATAATGATGAATTCTGGAAAGAGTGAAATAGGTACCTGGTCCAATACTTTCTGTATCAATAACAGTAATGCGGTCATCGCCTAAAATTTGTTTAGCTTTAAGAGCGCTATTGTAGGTGCCACTGAATTGTTTTGATAAAGTAAGACAAAATATTTTCTCATATCCTAAATCAATTTGTTCTTGATAAGCTTTAACAAAAGCTTGTGGATTAGGTTGGCTGGTAGTTACTTTAATCCCTTGATGCAATAATTTCAATAACTTTTGGTTATCAAAGTCTTTATCGCTAAAAACTTTATTATCGTGTATAATAGTCATATGAACGACACTAAGATCAGGGAAAAGACTTCTTCCAAAATCTCCCCCAATAGTGGATTCAACCACAATTCCTAATTTTCTTTTATTCATATTAAAGTTTTCCTTATTTCTATTGAAAAATATAAATATGTTTAAAGCATAAACATAGATAAATATTCTTGAATTTTATTTTTATCATTGGTTTTTAACATGATACCTTCTAAAGCAATTGAAATATCGCCTGTTTCTTCGGAAACGACAATCGTCATACTATCGGTATTTTCGCTAATGCCTAAAGCTGCTCGGTGTCTTGAACCAGTAGTTTTTTCAAAATGTTGATTATCAGATAACATAAAATAAGTTCCAGCTGATAAAATTTTATTTCCTCTAATAATAACGGCTCCATCGTGTAAAGGTGTATTAACATTAAAAATATTTAACAATAGTTCTTTAGTAACGTTTCCGTCGATTAAAATAGATTTTTGCGCAAATTGTTCTAAAGAGTGATGTTTTTCAATAGTAATCAAAGCGCCTGTTTTTCTTTTGGACAATTCTAAAACACTATCTAAAATATTTTTTTGAGTATTTTTACTCCCCATAACAACATTTTTTCTGCTTTTCCAAGATTTAGAAAGAGCTTGAAGATGGTATCTTAAATAAGGGGCTTTAACGACTATAGGAGCGATAAAAACAAAAGTTAATAAAGGTGTATAAATATCAAATTCTAATTGTTTGTTTAAATCAATACCATTTGAATTCAATAATTTTTTAATAAAATAAACACAAGCGGTTCCTAAAAAAAAAGAATAAATTATTTTGGTTAATTCATATTTGCTGAAAAAAATTTGTAAAGAAAA
>NZ_AKIN01000006.1:0-11030 GCF_000309405.1 Vaccinium witches'-broom phytoplasma str. VAC | reverse complement strand
TTTGTTTTATAAAAAAAATATTTGTTTTATAAAAAAAATATATTTGGGAAGTTATTGTCATTATCAAAATCAAGAAAGGAGAATAAGAACAGTGGCTCAAGAACAAGAAGTTGTTAAAATTCTTTTAAAAACTTACGATCATCATTTGATAGATCAAGCAGCAAAAAAAATTATCACTAGTATTTCCAAAACAGGAGCTCAGATAAAAGGCCCAATACCTCTTCCAACTAAAAACGAGGTTTTTACTGTTTTACGTTCGCCTTTTGTAAATAAAGATAGTAGAGAACAATTTGGCCGTTCTACTCACAAACGTTTAATTCAAATTATTAATCCGAATGCTAAAACAATAGACGCTTTAATGCACATTAATTTGCCATATTCAGTAAATATTTATTTAAAAAAATAAATAATTAAAAAAAGAGAAAAATTATTTTGATAATTTTAAGAAAGGGGATCAAAATGGCTAAAGGAATTTTGGGAAGAAAATTAGGCATGACTCAAATTTTTGATGAACAAGGATTTGTAATCCCTGTTACTGTTGTGGATGTTTCTGATAATGTTGTTTTACAACAAAAAACTATAGAAAAAGACGGCTATCAAGCCACTCAATTAGGATTCGCTTCTAAAAAAGAAAAATTGTCCACAAAACCACTTATCGGTCATTTTGGTAAAGCCAGAACTACTCCTAAGTATTTTGTTAGAGAGTTATCTTTTTTACCTGACTTTAAAAACGAATTAGCTTCTTTAGAAGTAGGACAAACATTAACACAAGATATTTTCCAAACAGGAGAAATCGTTGATGTTGTAGGAATTAGCAAAGGTAAAGGTTTTGCTGGTTCAATTAAAAGACATAACCAAAGTAGAGGGCCTGAGAGTCACGGTTCTAGATATCACAGAAGACCTGGTTCAATGGGACCTATTAAAGGTAATATTAAAGGCAAAAAATTACCTGGACACATGGGTTGTGAAACAGTTACTGTTCAAAATTTAAAAATAGTTTCTGTTGTTTCTGATAAAAAATTATTTTTAATTAAAGGCAATGTTCCTGGACCTAAAAAAGGTTTCTTAATAGTTAAAACTGCTGTGAAAAAAATGACAAGGGAGAATCCAAATGCCTAAATTTAATGTTTTTGATCAAAATGGTAAAATGAGTTCAGAAATTGTTTTATTAGATCAAGTTTTCGGTATAAAACCTAATCAACAAGTTTTATATGATGTTGTTAATAAACAAAGAGCGGCAATGCGTCAAGGAACTCATTCAACTAAAAATAGATCTGCAGTTTCCGGCGGAGGAAGAAAACCTTGGGCTCAAAAAGGCACAGGTAATGCTCGTCACGGTACGATTCGTTCTCCTTTATGGAGAGGCGGTGGAGTTGCTTTTGGTCCGAAACCAAGAGATTATGATTTTAAAATGAATTGGAAAGTTAGAAGATTAGCTTTAAATTCTGCTTTGTCATTGCAAACTCAAAACAATAACTTAACCGTAGTTGAAACTTTAAAATTAGAAACACCAAAAACTAAAGAATTTCAAAAAATTTTAAAAAATTTACAAATTACAGAAAAAGTTTTAGTAATAGTTACAGAAATAACTGAAAATTTAATGCGTTCTACTAATAATTTACCTCAAGTAACTTTAGAAAGTGCTTCTCATGTAAGTGTTTATCAAATATTGAATGCTAAACGTTTATTTGTAACTAAAGGTGCTATTGCTCATTTTGAGGAGGTTTTAAAAAATGATTAAATATTATGAATGGCTTAAAACTCCTGTTATCACTGAAGCTACTAATAAAAAATTAGAATTACAAAACGAATACACTTTTAAAGTGGATAAAAGAGCTAATAAAATAGAAATTAAAAAAGCTGTTGAACACATTTTTAATGTTAAAGTTTTAATTGTACGTACTAGTAACGTTTTGCCTAAATACAAAAAAAAAGGTAAATACGAAGGTTATACGGCATCTTATAAAAAAGCTATCATTAAATTAGTTCCTGGCCAAAGAATAGACATTTTTAGCGATTCTGATTCAAAATAAAAAAATAAAAGATTAATTTTTTTTTAAAAAATTAAAGAAAGGTTATCCATTGCATGTCTATTAAAAAATATAAACCTATATCTAATGGTAGTCGCAATATGAGACTGCAAAGTTTTGACGAGATCACTACTTCCAAACCTGAAAAAAGTTTATTACGTTCTAAAAAAAGTACAGGCGGAAGAAATAATCAAGGAAAAATTACTGTAAGGCATCACGGCGGCGGAGTAAAACAAAAATATCGTATTATTGATTTTAAACGTAATAAAGACGATACGATTGGCAAAGTTGCTACTGTTGAATATGATCCAAATCGTAACGCTAATATTTCTTTAATCCATTATAAAGACGGAGAAAAAAGATATATTTTAGCTCCTAAAGGTTTAACTGTAGGAACTGAGATTTCTGCTGGTTCTAATGCTGAAATTAAAGTAGGCAATACTTTACCATTAAAAAATATTCCTGCTGGTTCTTTCGTACACAATATTGAGTTAAAACCTGGTAAAGGCGGACAATTAGCGCGCGGTGCGGGAACTTCTGTTCAAATCGTTAAAAAAGAAGAGAAATATGTTGTTCTTAGTTTGCCTTCCGGAGAGATTAGACAAGTTTTATCAACCTGTAGAGCCACTATCGGCGTTATAGGAAATGAAACTTATAAGTTGATTAGAAACGGTAAAGCAGGAAAAACGCGTTATTTATCTATCAGACCAACCGTTAGAGGTTCTGCGATGAATCCTAACGATCACCCTCATGGCGGAGGAGAAGGCCGTGCTCCTATTGGACGTAAGTCGCCTATGACTCCTTGGGGTAAAAAAGCTCGTGGAGTGAAAACACGTAAAAAAAATAAATTTTCTAATAGTTTAATTTTAAAACGTCGTAAGAAATAAAATAAAGAGGTAAATTTATGGCTCGTTCGATTAAAAAAGGTCCTTTTTATGATGAACATTTATTAGCAAAAGTACTAAAACAGAACGCAACAAAAAATAAAAAAGTTATTCAAACACGTTCGCGCAGAACCACTATTTTACCAGAATTTATCGGTCATAAAATCGCTGTTTATAACGGAAGAGAATACATTATTTCTTCCATTACAGAAGATATGGTGGGACACAAATTAGGTGAATTTTCTCCAACTCGTACTTTTCGCGGACATGCTAAAAAAGATAAAAAAATTCAAAAAAAATAATTTAGAAAGGCATTAAACATATGAATGTAAAAGCTATTGCAAATCAGATGTCTGTTGCTCCTAGAAAAACACGTTTAGTAGTGGATTTGATCCGTGGCAAACATGTTAGAGAAGCTCAAGCAATTTTGATGTTTACTCCAAAAGCAGCATCTCCAATCGTTTCAAAGCTTTTAAAAAGTGCTGTTGCCAACGCTGTTCATAATTTTAGCCTTAAAGAGGAAGAATTATACGTGAAAGAAATTTTTGTTAATGAAGGTCTTCGTTTAACTCGTTTATTACCAAGAGCTAAAGGTAAAACTGATAAAATTAAGAAAAGAACTTCTCATATTACAATAGTTGTTTCTTCCAAAACGGCAGAAGAAAAGAAAACAGTTAAAAAGCAATCAGTCATCCAACAAATAGAAGGAAAGGAGATAGTTGAAAATGGGTCAAAAGAGTAGTCCAATCGGTTTAAGATTAGGAATCATTAGAAATTGGGATTCCAAATGGTACGCCGAAGATAAACAAGTTCCTAATTTAATTCTTGAAGATTATCAAATCAGAAATTTAATTAATAACCATTATTCGAAAGCAACTATTTCCCGTATTGAAATCCAACGTTTTAAAAAAACCAACAAAGAACAAATCCAAATTTTTTTATACACTTCAAAATTAGGCATAGTTGTTGGACCTGAAAACAAAGAAAAAAATAAATTAGTTGAAAAAATCGAAAAATTGATTAAAAAAGATATTATTTTAAACGTCTTAGAAGTTAAAAACCCTGATAAAGTGGCTACATTGGTAGCACAAAATTTAGCTATCCAATTAGAACAAAGAGCTTTTTTTCGAGCTGCTCAAAAAATGACAGCACAAAAGGTTTTAAAAACAGGCGTTAAAGGTGTTAAAATTATTATTTCTGGTCGTTTAGGCGGCGCTGAAATAGCTAGACAAGAAACTCTTTCTAAAGGGCTTGTTCCTCTTCATACTCTAAGAGCGGATATCGATTATGCTTTTGAAGAAGCTCACACTACTTATGGCGTTTTAGGCGTTAAAGTATGGATTTATCATGGTGAAGTTTTACCTAAACAAACTATCGAAGATACTAGAAAAGTATTAGTTTCTCAATATGATGAAAAAAGAGTTAATCCTCAAGATAGAAAACCAAAATTTGACGACAGAAGATCTAAATTTTCTGATAGAAAACCAAAATTTGAAAATAAAAAAACATTTTCAAAAAAAGTTAACAATAATAAAAATGTTAAAACAAAAATAACGTCCTAGATGGGGAAAGAGGTAAATAATTATGTTAATGCCAAAAAAAACTAAATACCGTCGCCCACATCGTGTAAGTTACGAAGGAAAATCTAAAGGTAAAAATAAGATCAATAATGGTAATTATGGTCTTATCGCAAAAGAAGGAGCTTGGATTACTAGCCAACAAATAGAATCTGCTCGTATTGCTATGACTCGTCATATGAAAAGAGAAGGTAAAGTTTGGTTAAACATCTTCCCTCATTTATCTTTAACTAGAAAGCCTTTAGAAGTTAGGATGGGTTCCGGAAAAGGTGCTCCTGAATTTTGGGTAGCGGTTGTTAAAAAAGGCAAAGTACTTTTTGAAGTTAGTGATCTTAATAATTTAGAAAAAACAGAAAAAGAAGCTCTAAGACTTGCATCTCATAAATTACCTATTAAAACTAAAATCGTTAAAAGAGGTCAAGAATAATGAAAATCAAAGACGTTCGTAAAATGACAAACGAAGAATTAAATGATAAAATTCTTCATTTTAAAAAAGAATTATTTGACACTAAATTACAATTAGAATTATCTAAAACAAAAAATACTTCTCGTGTGCGTAAAATCAGAATCATAATTGCACAAATGAAAACAGTTTTAAACGAAAGAAAGTTATCTCACAATGTAGTTGTTGAGAATATCCCAAAAGATTCTAAAATATCAGTTGAAGAACAAAAAATAATTCAAAATAATCCATTAGAAAACGACAAAGTAGAAACTACAGAAGTTGAAACTGAACAAACGGAAAACAAAGAAAAAAATAAAGAATTAGATACGCAAAAATAAATATATATTTTTGGCAAATAAAATATATAATTTTTTTGTAGATTCTTTATTTCAATAAAATAAAATTCAAACAAAAGAAAAGGAGGTTGATTTCAATGCGTAATTCTAGAAAGATTTTATCAGGCGTAGTTGTTTCTGATAAAATGCAAAAAACAATTACTGTTGCTGTGGATACTTACAAAAAAGATTCTTTATACAAAAAAAGAGTGAAAAAAACTAACAAATTTCATGTTCACGATGAAAAAGAAGTTGCAAAAGTAGGCGATTTAGTTAATTTTATGGAAACAAGACCTCTTTCTAAAACTAAAAAATTTCGTTTATTCAAAGTTGTCAATGCCAAAAATAAGGAGTCTCAAATATGATTCAAAAAAATACTCGTTTAGTAGTAGCAGACAATAGCGGAGCTAAAGAGGTTTTAGTTATTGGTATTCCTGGCGGAAGTAAAAAACGTTACGCTTATATAGGCGATTTAGTTGTAGTAACTGTAAAAAAAACTATTGCTTCTAGCGCAGTTAAAAAAGGAACAGTTGCAAAAGCTTTAATTTTACGCACTAAACATGGTTTAAAAGGCAAAGACGGCAGTTATATTAAATTTGATGATAACGCAGTTGTTATTGTTAAAGACGATATGACGCTTAAAGGCACAAGAATATTTGGACCTGTTGTTAAAAATCAAAAGTTAAGAGATAATAATTTTTCTAAATTTCTGTCTTTAGCTGAAGAAGTAATTATAATATGAGGTATGATGAATGTATATTAAAGTAGGAGATATAGTTGCTATTATCGCTGGAAAAGATCGTTTTTCAACTGATGAAAAAGACAAAAAAACTCTTAAAAGCGGAAAAGTAGTAAAAGTTTTTTTTAAAGAACAAAAAGTTTTAGTTGAAGGAATAAATATTGCTACTAAACATAAAACTCCTTCAGACAACGAAAATAAAGGAAATATCATTAAAGAAGAATTGCCTATTCATGTTTCTAATGTTGCTGTAATAGATCCTGTTAAAAACGTGCCTACACGTGTTGGTTACCGTTTTGAGTCAGGTAAAAAAGCACGTTATGCAAAAAAATCAGGCACTACTTTAGATATTTCTAAATAAAGAAGGTTTGAATCAATGAAAAAAGAGAATAATTGTACTGAAAATAATTCGTTTTTGGCTTTAAAAGAAATTTTTAATTTTAAATCAGTAATGCAAGTTCCTAAAATAGACAAAATAGTGATCAATGTGGGGATGGGCGAAGCTGTTACTAACATTAAAGTTTTGGATGAATTTTCAGAACAATTAACTGCTATCAGCGGACAAAGACCTGTTATCGTTAAAGCTAAAAAATCTATCTCTAACTTCAAGTTAAGAGAAGGAATGCCAATCGGTTTAAAAGTTACTTTAAGAGGTAACAAACAAAAATCTTTTTTAAACAAATTAATCCATATCGCATTACCTCGTGTAAGAGATTTCAGAGGAGTTCCTACTAAGTCTTTTGATGGTAGAGGTAATTATGCGCTTGGCATTAAAGAACAAATTATTTTCCCTGAAATTAGTTTTGATAAAGTTAAAAAAATTTTTGGAATGGATATTTGTATTGTCACTACAGCAAAAAACGATGAAGATGCTAGAAAATTATTAGAATTTCACGGCATGCCTTTTAAAAAAAATAAATAAAATGGAGTTTTTATGGCTAAAAAATCAAGAATAGTTAAAAACCAAAAACAAAAAGCTTTATTTTTAAAATATAAAGACTTACGTTTTGAGTTAAAACAAAAAAAAGATTATAAAGGTTTATCTCGTCTTCCTGTGGAATCCTCCTCTGTCCGTCTTAAAAATATAGATCAGATCGATGGCAGATCAAGAGGATATATGAGAAAATTCGGATTATCTAGAATTAAATTTCGTGAATTAGCTAATAAAGGCGAAATTCCGGGTATTAAAAAAGCTAGTTGGTAATAAAGTTGGTAATAAAAAAAGGAGAACACAAATATGGTTATGACAGACCCTATTGCTGATTTATTAACAAGAATCCGCAACGCTAATACGATGCGTCATGCAAAAGTTTTAGTTCCGGCTTCTAAGTTAAAAATTAAAATGTTAGAAGTTATTAAAAAAGAAGGTTTTATTAAAGATTTTAATTTAGATGTAACTAAAAGAAACGTTATTATCCAATTAAAATATAATTCCGAAACAAAAGAAAGAACTATTAAAGGTTTAAAAAGAGTTTCTAAATATGTTGGCGTTGATGAAATTCCTAGAGTCTTAAGCGGATTAGGAGTAGCTTTAATATCTACTTCTAAAGGAATTTTAACTGATCACGAAGCTTTATCATCTCAAATTGGTGGCAAAGTTTTAGCTTATATTTGGTAAATATTAAGGAGAAAGACATCATGTCACGAGTAGGAAATAAAGTTATTGCAGTTCCTAAAGGTGTAGAAGTGGACATTAAAGATAACAATTTTATTACAGTTAAATCTTCTAAAGGACAATTAGAATATCAATTTCATCCTTCTTTAAAAATCGATTATAAAGATAATTTAATTTCTGTAAAAAGACCTAATGATAAAATTTTTATGAAAAAAATTCACGGCACTACAAGAGCTTTATTAAATAATATGATTACCGGTTTAGATCAATTTTTTGTTAAAAAAATGGAAATCGTTGGTTTAGGTTATAACGTTCAAAAGAAAGACTCAACTTTAACTTTTAATTTAGGTTTTTCGCATCCGATCGTTATGAATATCCCTGCTGGTTTAGAAGTAACAATCGTTAAAGGCACAGAAATTACCGTTAAAGGTGTAGATAAACAATTTGTAGGCGAATTCGCTGCTAAAAATGTTAAATTATCCAAACCAGAACCTTACAAAGGAAAAGGGATACGTTATGTTGGTCAATATATTCATAGAAAAACTGGTAAAAGTGCTAAAAAATAAGAAAGGACATTTATTTAAGCTATGATTAATAAACAATCTTCACAATTTTTACGTAAAAAACGCCATTTACGTTTAAGAAAAAAAGTGATAGGAACTAATGCTAAACCACGTTTAAATGTTTCTTATTCTAATAAATATTTTTATGCACAAATAATCGATGATCAATGTAAAGTTACTTTGTGCAGTGCTCATAGTAAAGAAATTAATGCCAACGTAGTTAATACAAAGGTTGCTTCCAATATAGGTACACTGATTGCTAAAAAAGCTTTAGAAAAAGGCATTACTAATGTTGTTTTTGATCGCGGCGGACGTTTATACCATGGTCGTATAAAAGCTTTAGCTGATTTTGCCCGAAAGGAAGGTTTACAATTTTGAAAGTAAATAGAATAAGAAAAGGATTCGTTAATAAAAAAGTCTCTTCAATCGAAGAAAAAGTAGTTAAAATTAACAGAATTACCAAAGTTGTTAAAGGTGGCCGTCGTTTTCGTTTTTCCGCTTTAGTTGTTGTCGGCAACAAAAAAGGAAAAGTAGGTTTTGCTACTGGTAAAGCCCAAGAAATCATTGACGCTATTAAAAAAGCTTTAGAAAAAGCTAAAAAAGAAATGGTTGATATCGCTTTAGTAGGAACTACTATTCCTCACCAAATTACTGGTCATTTTGGTGCAACAAAAGCTTTTTTAAAACCAGCTTCCAAAGGAACAGGTATCGTTGCTGGCGGTAAAGCTGCCAGAACTGTTTTGGAATTAGCAGGAATTAGCGATATTTTAACTAAGTCTTTAGGTTCAAGAACTTCCGTTAACGTTTTAAGAGCTGTAATGGATGGTTTAAAAAATTTAAGAACTATTAAAGACGTGGAAAGAGCAAGAGGAGTTTCTTTAGAAGCGAAAATTAAAGGAATAGCAAAATGAAAAAATTAGAAATTACTTTATATAAAAGTTTAATCGGAAGAACTCCTAATCAAGTAAAAAACGCTCATCACTTAGGATTAAGAAAAATTAATCAAAAAGTGATTAAAGAAGATATTCCTACTGTTAGAGGAGTTCTTAAAAAAATACATCATTTAGTTGTGGTAAAAGAAGTATTGGAATGGAGAGTTTAATTTATGTTACATTTATTAAAACCAGTTAAAGGCGCTAGAAAAACAACTAAACGTTTAGGTCGTGGCCCAGGTAGTGGTAATGGTAAAACTTCTGGCAAAGGACATAAAGGTCAATTAGCTCGTTCTGGCGGTAGCACTAGACCAGGTTTTGAAGGCGGACAAATCCCTTTTTTCCAAAGAATTCCTAAAAGAGGGTTCCACAATTTTAATCAAAAAAAATATTTTTTAATTAATTTAAAAGATTTAGAAATTTTTGACAATGATACTGTAGTTACTAGAGAATTATTATTGAAAAAAAGCCTTATCAAGAAAAACACTTCTGATATTAAAATATTAGCAAATGGTACTTTCACTAAAAAATTAACAGTACAAGCGTCTAAATTTTCTAATAAAGCTCAAGAATTGATTCAACAAGTTGGCGGAAATGTCGAAATATTGAAGGTAGCATAAGATGAAAATGGTAATAAATTTTCTTCGTGATAAAAGTAAAATAATTAAAAAAATTTTATTTACTTTAGTTATTTTATTTATCTTTGTTATCGGTAATAAATTAGTTATTCCTTCTGTGATGTTTCAAGAACAATTTTTTTTTGATTATAAACAAAAACTTTTTAAGCTTTCTAAGTCTAGTTTATTTGAAGTTAATGGTTCTATATATTTTTTATCTTTAGGGGTTTATCCTTATATTACTGCCTCTATTATTGTCCAGTTTTCGCAAAAATTATTCCCTTTTATGAAAGAATGGCAAGAACAAGGCGAAAGAGGAAAGTATAAAACGAATTTAGTTGCTCGTTCTTTGACTTTGCTATTTGCGATAGGATTGGCTTTATCTTCTATTCAACGCGATGGAATCGCCTCGTTCGCTAACAATAAAGCACACGTTTTAACGATAGTGTTTTTTTTAGCGGTCGGAGCCTTCATTAGCATTTGGTTAGCTGATTTAATCACTTCTAAAGGGGTAGGAAATGGTATTTCTATTTTCGTAGCAATTAGTGTAAGTAAAAATTTATATGACACGTTGCAATTTTTAATAAACGTCAACAATTCAGACTTTGTAGTTAAAAGAATCTTCACTTTAGTAGTTTTGTTAATCTTGTTAATTTTAACAGTAATTTTATCAGCTGCTTATTTAAAAGTTCCAATCACTTACGCTACTAAACAAAATAATGATAAAATAAAAAATCATATCCCTTTAAAACTTAATACTTCAGGAATTTTGCCAGTTATTTTAGCCAATAGTTTATTGCAAGTTTTTGGAACTATTTCTCTTTTGTTGGGACCAGAAAATGGTTTTTCCCAATGGGTAAATCGATTTCAGGTTTCTCAAAGCAATTATTTAGGTTTAGGTTTTTTTGTTTACTTGTTATTAATTTTGTTATTTTCAGTTTTTTCTACTTTTATAACTATTAATCCGGCAGACATTGCCGAACATTTATCAAAACAAGATGCTTACTTAGAAGGGGTAAAACCTGGAGAAGAAACGGTTTATAAAATTACTCAAAAATTATTTAAAGTAACAGTCATCGGCGCTTTTGCTTTAACTATTTTAGCCGCTTTACCCGAATTGATTAATTTTTTTGTTTGGGCTAATGATTCTGACAACACATCCCAAGTTCAATTAGGTGGCACTAGCCTTTTAATTGTTGTAGGTGTGGCTGTTGAAGTAATGCAACGTATAACGGCTCAAACCAACGTTAAGAAATTATACAAAAAATTATTTTAAATAATAAAATTTTATAA
>NZ_AKIN01000007.1:0-5357 GCF_000309405.1 Vaccinium witches'-broom phytoplasma str. VAC | reverse complement strand
TTTTTTTATTTAATATGTTAAAATCAAATAGTAAGTTTTTCAAATAAATTTTTATTTGATGCATTTTGAAATTTTCAAAAGAAACTTTTCTTTGGAGGGGTAGCGAAGTGGTTAAACGCAGCAGTCTGTAAAACTGTTCCGTGAGGTACGTTGGTTCGAATCCATCCCCCTTCACCATTATTAAATTTTTTGAAATAAAATGTAAAAAAAGATTGAAATAATTGATTTTACATGTTATAATTAATTTGTTAGTTTTGCGAATTTATTTTTTTTAATCGCATTCATTAATAAATAAAAATAATTTTTTAATTCTTTGAAAACTGAAGATGATATTTTATTAAAATTTTTTAAATATTTAAATCATGAAATTTTCTTTTTTAATTAATTCGTTAAAAAAGCAAATCAAAACAAAACGAAGAGTTTGATCCTGGCTCAGGATGAACGCTGGCGGCGTGCCTAATACATGCAAGTCGAACGGAAACCTTCGGGTTTTAGTGGCGAACGGGTGAGTAACACGTAAGCAACCTGCCCTTAAGACGAGGATAACAATTGGAAACAGTTGCTAAGACTGGATAGGAAAAGTGAAGGCATCTTTACTTTTTTAAAAGACCTTCTTTGAAGGTATGCTTAAGGAGGGGCTTGCGACACATTAGTTAGTTGGCAGGGTAAAGGCCTACCAAGACTATGATGTGTAGCTGGACTGAGAGGTTGAACAGCCACATTGGGACTGAGACACGGCCCAAACTCCTACGGGAGGCAGCAGTAGGGAATTTTCGGCAATGGAGGAAACTCTGACCGAGCAACGCCGCGTGAACGATGAAGTACCTCGGTATGTAAAGTTCTTTTATTAAGGAAGAAAAAAGAGTGGAAAAACTCCCTTGACGGTACTTAATGAATAAGCCCCGGCTAATTATGTGCCAGCAGCCGCGGTAATACATAAGGGGCGAGCGTTATCCGGAATTATTGGGCGTAAAGGGTGCGTAGGCGGTTTAATAAGTCTATAGTTTAATTTCAGCGCTTAACGCTGTTGTGCTATAGAAACTGTTTTACTAGAGTGAGATAGAGGCAAGCGGAATTCCATGTGTAGCGGTAAAATGCGTAAATATATGGAGGAACACCAGAGGCGTAGGCGGCTTGCTGGGTCTTTACTGACGCTGAGGCACGAAAGCGTGGGGAGCAAACAGGATTAGATACCCTGGTAGTCCACGCCGTAAACGATGAGTACTAAGTGTCGGGTAAAACCGGTACTGAAGTTAACACATTAAGTACTCCGCCTGAGTAGTACGTACGCAAGTATGAAACTTAAAGGAATTGACGGGACTCCGCACAAGCGGTGGATCATGTTGTTTAATTCGAAGATACACGAAAAACCTTACCAGGTCTTGACATTTTCTTGCGAAGTTATAGAAATATAATGGAGGTTATCAGGAAAACAGGTGGTGCATGGTTGTCGTCAGCTCGTGTCGTGAGATGTTAGGTTAAGTCCTAAAACGAGCGCAACCCTTGTCGTTAATTGCCAGCATGTAATGATGGGGACTTTAACGAGACTGCCAATGAAAAATTGGAGGAAGGTGGGGATTACGTCAAATCATCATGCCCCTTATGATCTGGGCTACAAACGTGATACAATGGTTGATACAAAGAGTAGCTGAAACGCGAGTTCTTAGCCAATCTCATAAAATCAATCTCAGTTCGGATTGAAGTCTGCAACTCGACTTCATGAAGTTGGAATCGCTAGTAATCGTGAATCAGCATGTCACGGTGAATACGTTCTCGGGGTTTGTACACACCGCCCGTCAAACCACGAAAGTTGGCAATACCCCAAAGCGGTCACCTAACTTCGCAAGAAGAAGGATCCGTCTAAGGTAGGGTCGATAATTGGGGTTAAGTCGTAACAAGGTATCCCTACCGGAAGGTGGGGATGGATCACCTCCTTTCTAAGGAAACAATAAAATTATCATCTTCAGTTTTGAAAGACTTAAAAAATTAATAAGTTTTTCTTTTTTAAGGCATTAAGGGCCTATAGCTCAGCTGGTTAGAGCACACGCCTGATAAGCGTGAGGTCGGTGGTTCAAGTCCATTTAGGCCCACCAGTTTATTTTAAAAGTTATAAGCGCTGTCTTAAAAAAAGTTCTTTGAAAAGTAGATAAACATAGTAAAATCAAAAAAATTGAAGGAATTAAGAGCGCATAGTGGATGCCTTGGCACCAAGAGCCGATGAAGGACGCAATTAACGGCGATACGCCACGGGGAGTTGTAAATAAATGAAGATCCGTGGATTTCCGAATGGGGAAACCTACTATAATAACATTATAGTTTTTTGATTTTCGAATCAAAAAGGGATACGCAGTGAACTGAAATATCTAAGTAACTGCAGGAAAAGAAAGTAATAACGATTCTGGTAGTAGTGACGAGCGAATCCGGAAGAGCCTGATACCGCCACTAGTTACAAAATTTTAACCAACTTGAAGTTTTTGGGAAAAAACACCAAAGAAGGTGATAGTCCTGTAAGGGTAAGTTAAAATCTAGGGTATCGAAAAGTACGGCGAGACACGAGAAATCTTGTTGGAACATAGGGAGGACCATCTCCTAAGGCTAAATACTACTTGGTGACCGATAGTGAACTAGTACCGTGAGGGAAAGGTGAAAAGAACCCCGGAAGGGGAGTGAAATAGATCCTGAAACTATGTGCTTACAATTAGTTAGAGCTCGTTAATGAGTGATAGCTTGCCTTTTGCAGAATGAACCGGCGAGTTATGATATATAGCAAGGTTAAGTTTGAAGGAACGAAGTCGTAGCGAAAGCGAGTCTTAATAGGGCGTTTAGTTTTATGTCATAGACCCGAAACTGAAGTGAGCTAGCCATGAACAGGTTGAAGTTTGGGGACAACCAAATGGAGGACCGAACCAGGACACGTTGAAAAGTGTTTGGATGATTTGTGGCTAGAGGTGAAATTCCAATCGAACTCAGAGATAGCTGGTTCTCCCCGAAATAGCTTTAGGGCTAGCGTTAATTAAGAAATTTTAATGAAGGTAGAGCACTAAATGATTGAGGGCTCCACCTCGGGGTACCGATATCAATTAAACTCCGAATGTCATTAAAAACAATTAGCAGTCAGACTGTGGGTGATAAGGTCCATGGTCAAAAGGGAAAGAGCCCAGACCGTCAGCTAAGGTCCCTAAATTAATGTTAAGTGGAAAAGGAAGTAGAGACGTTTAAACAATTAGGAAGTTGGCTTAGAAGCAGCCATCTTTTAAAGAGTGCGTAATAGCTCACTAATCTAATGACTCTGCACCGAAAATTTAACGGGGCTAAAACATTATACCGAAGCTACGGATATAAAAATAATTTATTATTTTTAATATGGTAGGGGAAGCGTTCTGACATCGATGAAGCCATAGCGGAAGCAGTGGTGGAGAGGTCAGAAGTGAGAATGCCGGTGTAAGTAACGAAAAGATAGGTGAGAATCCTATCCGTCAAAAACCCAAGGTTTCCAGGGGCAGGTTCGTCCGCCCTGGGTTAGTCAGGTCCTAAGGCGAGGCAGAAATGCGTAGTCGATGGCAAGCAGGCTAAAATTCCTGCACTAAGAAAACAACTGATGGAGCTACAAAACAGGCTAAGCACACCCTTTATTGGATTAGGGTAGAAGAACCGAGTTTGAGAAGATAGGCAAATCCGTCTTCTTATTCTAAAAAATAAGGTTTGAAGGTAACGTGACTGAAGTCATATTTTCAAGAAAAACTTCTAGGGCTAATTGTTTTTTTACCTGTACCGTAAACCGACACAGGTGGGAAGGTAGAGTATACTAAGACGCGCGAGAAAACTCTTGTTAAGGAACTCGGCAAAATGACTCCGTAACTTCGGGATAAGGAGAGCTTTTATGATAAAAAGTAAAAGCCGCAGAGAATAGGCCCAAGCGACTGTTTATCAAAAACATAGGTCCCTGCTAAACCGTGAGGTGATGTATAGGGGCTGATGCCTGCCCGGTGCTGGAAGATTAAGAGGAGATGTCAAAGGTAACTTGAAGCATTGAATTGAAGTCCCAGTGAACGGCGGCCGTAACTATAACGGTCCTAAGGTAGCGAAATTCCTTGTCGGGTAAGTTCCGACCCGCACGAAAGGCATAACGATTTGGGCGCTGTCTCAACAAGAGTCTCGGTGAAATCAAATTACCGGTGAAAATGCCGGTTACCCGCGACAGGACGAAAAGACCCCATGGAGCTTTACTGTAGCTTAATATTGAAATTGAAAATTGCATGTAGAGGATAGGTGGGAGACTGTGAAATTAGGACGCTAGTTCTAATGGAGTCATCCTTGGAATACCACCCTTGTTATTTTTAGCTTCTAACCTGCATAAGTGTATTATGAGGGACAGTGTTTGGTGGGCAGTTTGACTGGGGCGGTCGCCTCCTAAAGAGTAACGGAGGCGTTCAAAGGTACCCTCAAAATGGTCGGAAATCATTTTAAGAGCGTAAAGGTAAAAGGGTGCTTAACTGCGAGACCTACAAGTCGAGCAGGAACGAAAGTTGGACTTAGTGATCTTACGGTACCGTATGGAAGGGCCGTGACTCAACGGATAAAAGCTACCCTGGGGATAACAGGCTTATCGCTTCCGAGCGTTCACAGCGACGAAGCGGTTTGGCACCTCGATGTCGGCTCATCGCATCCTGGAGCTGGAGAAGGTTCCAAGGGTTGGGCTGTTCGCCCATTAAAGCGGAACGCGAGCTGGGTTCAGAACGTCGTGAGACAGTTCGGTCTCTATCCGTCGTGGGCGTTGGAAATTTGCAAGGAGCTGTCCCTAGTATGAGAAGACCGGGATGGATATACCGCTGGTGTTTCAGTTGGTTCGCCAGAGCCACAGCTGAGTAGCTATGTATAGAAAGGATAAACACTGAAAGCATCTAAGTGTGAAGCCTCCCTTAAGATGAGATTTCCCTATGAGATCCCTGGAAGACTACCAGGTTGATAGGCTAGAGGTGTAAGAATAGTGATATTTTCAGCTGACTAGTACTAATAGATCCATTGACTTTGATTTTTTTGAAATAACTATGGTTATCTAGTTTTGAAAGATCCTTGGTGATTTAGTCAAGGGGAAACACCTGTTCCCATTCCGAACACAGCAGTTAAGCCCTTAAACCCCGACAATAGTTTTTCGTATGGAAAGTGAAGATAGGTTTTTGCCAAGGATTACTTGAAAAATTACTTTTAAAAAGAGGATTAGCTCAGTTGGGAGAGCGTCTGCCTTACAAGCAGAATGTCGGGGGTTCAAGTCCCTCATCCTCTACCAATTTTTACAATCACAATTTTAAAGCCAAAATAGCTCAATAGGTAGAGCAACTGACTTGTAATCAGTAGGT
>NZ_AKIN01000008.1:0-7138 GCF_000309405.1 Vaccinium witches'-broom phytoplasma str. VAC | reverse complement strand
ATAAAAAAATATGTTATAATTAAAATCGGTATTGGATCTTTATTGAAGATTTAATAATGAAAAAAAAGGAGATAATAAAATATTATGGCAGCAATGGATAAGCAAAATAAACAAAGTTATTTAAAAACTAAAAACGGTAAAATAGTTCTTGGTGTTGTTAGTGCAGTTGTAGTGCTTTTAACAGCGGTTGGTGTTTGGTTCTTAATGAAAAATTCACCTTCTAAAGCAGTTAAAAACTTAGACAGCAATTTAGTATCTAAATGGGACACTGTTTACACAGATGCAATAAGCAAAGCGAACCAAGAAAATAGCGCTGATAAAAAAGTAGCAGCATTGAAAAAAGTTGTTAAAACGTTAAGAACATATTACAAAGATATGGAATATTTGACTAACGAAGAAAAAAACAAAAAACCTGAAGATACAGCTAAAAAAGCAGCTTACGAGGCAGCTCAAACAGCAGCTAAAAAAGTTAAAGATGCATTAGATGCAGCTGATAATGTTACTAGTAAAGACGATGCGGCAGCAAAAGCTCTTAGCGACGCTTTAGCACAAGTTACAAAAGACATCTGTCAAACAGTAGTTACTCAATCTAAAACAGCTTACGGATTGTAATAATTTTTAAAAAAAATAATATTTTTTAAATACACAATAAAAAAAGTTCCTTTATTGGAACTTTTTTTATTGTGTATTTTTATTTGTATTGTATTTAATAGCAAAATTAATAAAATCTTTAAATAAAGGATGTGGCTTCAGAGGACGAGATAAAAATTCTGGATGAAATTGAACCCCTACAAACCAAAAGTGATTTTTTAATTCCACTATTTCAGGGACTTTTTCTTCTTGATTAAAACCAGAAACATTGAAATAAGGATCTTTATCAAAAAGAGGAAGATATTCTAAATTCATTTCGTAGCGATGACGATGCCTTTCGTTAATCACTTCTTGTTGATAAATGGCATAACTTCTACTATCTTTTTTTAATTCCGAAGGATAAAGACCTAACCTTAAAGAACCACCTAATTGTGTATTATATATTTTTTGAGTAATAACGGGATAAGGCGTTTTAGAATCTACTTCTGAGGAATTGGCTTGTTCTAATTTTAAAACATTACGAGCATATTCTATCACCGCTATTTGCATGCCAAAACAAATGCCGAAAAAAGGGATATCGTTTTCACGAGCGTATTTAACGGCTTTAATTTTCCCTTCAACCGCTCTAAAACCAAAACCACCAGGCACTAAAATACCATCACAAGTATTTAACTGTTTTTGAATATTATCATTAGTTAAATATTCAGCATCAATCCGTTTAATTTCAACTTTCACATCATGAGCGTATGAGGCATGTTTCAAAGACTCTTCGATAGATAAATAAGCATCATGCGAATCAATGTATTTTCCTACTAAACCAATAGTGATTGTGCGTTTTAAATGTTCTATTTTATGGATTAATTGTTTCCACCGAGATAAATCAGAAGCAGGAACATTTTTAATTTGGAAATGATCTAAAATAAAATCATCTATTTTTTGTTCGTGTAAATTAAGAATAATTTTATATAAAATATCAACATCTGTGTTATCAAAAATAGCGTTTTCTTGAACATCGCATAAAATAGATATTTTTTGCTTCATTTCTGGAGTTATTATTTTTTCACTTCTTAAAATTAAAATTTGTGGTTGTATCCCTAAAGATCTTAATTCTTTCACGCTGTGTTGAGTAGGTTTAGTTTTCGTTTCATTGGAAGATTTTAAATAAGGGATTAAAGTATTGTGTAAATAAAGGACATTATGGAAGCCTAAATCATAACGCATTTGTCTAATAGATTCTAAAAAAGGTAAAGACTCAATATCGCCAACAGTTCCACCTATTTCAATGATAATAATATCATAATCAGTGTTTGGAGCGATAGTTAAAACTCTATGCTTAATTTCGTTAGTAATGTGAGGAATGACTTGAATAGTTTTACCTAAATATTGCCCTTTTCTTTCTTTATTAATTACAGATTGGTATATTTGTCCTGTAGTGACGTTAGATTCTCTTGATAAGTTTTCATCTAAAAACCTTTCATAATGACCTAAATCTAAATCTGTTTCAGCTCCATCATTAGTAACAAAAACTTCCCCATGTTGATTAGGGCTCATAGTGCCTGAATCAACGTTAATGTAAGGATCAAATTTTTTCACAAACACTTTTAAACCGCGTTGTTTTAAAATTTGACCAATAGACGAAGCGATAATGCCCTTGCCTAAACCAGAAACTACTCCGCCCGTCACGAAAATAAATTTAGGTTGTTTTTTATTTTTATTCATCTTTTTTCCTTTTTCCTATGGGAGAAAAACAATTAGATCATATCCAACATTTTCTATATTTTATGTCCAATTGTTTCACCGATATTAATTTGGGTTTCAGCGTTATTTCTCGTATTGTTTAAAATATCTTGATCAAAAGCAACTTTATTCGGTTTAATCAATAAAACTACGGTAGAACCGCCAAAAGAAAAAAAACCTTTTTCTTGGCCTTTAACAAACTTACTGATTTCATGATTGTTTATTTTACCAACCATCATGGCGCCGACTTCTATTTGCACTACTTGACCAAAATTATGAGTATGTAAAATATTATATTCTCTAGTATTTTCTTGTAGAACGTTAAATTGTTTAAAAGCTATAGGGTTCACTGTATGAAATTTACCCTTGATTTTAACCGTTTTTAGACCTAATAAACCATCATCTATAAAAATATAACGATGATAATCGTTAGCTTTTAACCTAAAAATCACTAATTGACCATCTAAATATTCTGAAGCCAATTTATCATCTTTTAATAAATCACTTAAATGATAATTAACATTTTTAATAGTGTATACGCTATTATGATAAATAGGGAAAATACTAACTAGCCCTTCACAAGGGCTAATGAAAGTTGTTTCCTTTCTATCAAAAGACAGATGTTTATATTTTCGCGTAAAAAAATCATTATAAGAACGAAATTTTTTCTTTTCGAATAAATCCAAATCTATATTATATTCTTTGATTGTTTTAGAGATGTGAATTTTAGACAAAAAGGTTTTAAAATATAAACTAGCTAAATAATTCACAAATTTGGAAACAAGAATTTTTAAAAACAGTCTTTTCCAAAAGTTCTTTTCAATATTAGAATACAAAAATGTTTGTTGTTTGCTAGTAATCTTGTCCTCTAAAACATTCCCTTTTTTATCAACTATTTTTTTCATATAAACGACCTTTAATCATTTTTTGAGACACATTTCTAAGTATAACAAAATCAAAATCAACGTTAAAAATAACGCACTTAAAAAGAAATATAAAATATTTTTTTGTTTTTTAAATTTAATTTTATCATAAACAAATAAAAAAGAAAATAACATGAGGAAAAAGAGATATATTAAAGGCGATAAACACCACTGAATATCCTTAAAATCTTTCCACAATTTACCTAATTGTAAGTAAATTAAAATTAAAAAAGGGAACAGAACTGAGGAAAAAGTAACCGGAACGCCGATAAAAACTTTAGAATTTAATTCTTTATTTTCCTCCGTTAAAACGTTAAAATAAGCTAATCTAATTAAAGCTGCTAAAACGTATAAACTACCAAAAAAGATAAAAGCGAATGTTAAAGGTTTATAAAAAGTAGATTCCGAAGGAACCGCTTGTTTCAATAAAGAATAACCTATCGCTACTGGCAAAACGCCGAAACTAACTAAATCAGCCAAAGAATCAATTTGTACACCATATCTTTTTTCCAAAAGAGAACGGTTTTTTTTACTACGACTAACTATGCCATCAAAAATATCGCAAATTCCTGATATTAACAAAAAAACAGAAGCTAAGCCGATTTTTTTTTCTATAAAAACAACTAAACTGACGCCAATAAAGCCGCTTAGTAAATTTAAATAAGTTAAATATACAGTATAATCGTATATACCTAAGAACATTTTTTTAACTCCGCTTACTTGATAATACAACTTGTTGTTTTTTGTATTAATATTTTTTTAAATTATCATATGGGGAAATATTTTATTTATCGTATAAATAATCATATTCATCATTGATATCGTCTTCTTTGTCATCATCATCGCTCACAGAATTTAAATCCACTTGAGGTTTTTTGATATCATTATCTAAATGTTCTTCTGAATCAATATCTAACGCTTCTTCTACTTCTTCTTCGTGCTCATCGCTATCTTCATCATGAATATCATTATTTTTAGGTTTTAAAGTAAAATCTTCAAAATCTAAAATTTTATGATCGATATCTGTTTGTTCTTCATCATCTTTATCGTCTTTTTCAGCATAATACTCTTTATCCCATAAATGTAGATTGTCCGTTTTAACGCACCAAAGATCTTGACCATTAAAAACAAAAAGACCGCTTAAAACAATATCTAAATATAGTTGAGAAACTTTCTCCACATCAGTGAAATCTAATTGCTTAATTTGGAAAACTTGTTCCATTAATTGATAAATAGGTATAGATGTTTTATTTTGTTGTAAAATTTGATAAGAAATATCAACCATTGAATTATTAGGGTCGATTAGGTTCTTTTCGTCCTTCATTATAAATTGTTGTCCTCTTTCTAAGAAAATGATTAAAAGATAATAAAATTATCAAAAAGTGAATTCTAAATTTTCAGAAGCTTTATTAATGACTTCTCTTGAAGCATCTTCTACTTGTTTTAAAACTTCGTTAAAAGATAATAAAATGCTTTCTTGCAGAATATCTAAATTTTCAAGAGCTTGGGTGTTTTTAATACGAACATCAACAACTTGTTTAGTTCCTTGCATCACTATTATAACATCTCCTATTGTAGCAATAAATTCTTTGGATTCTAATGTTTTTTGCTCTTTTTGAATAATTTCTTGCATTTTTCTTAATTTATCAAACATATTAGTATTAATATTCATTTTCACTCCTTATTATATCTTAATTTTTACTTTATCAAAACCAAAATATTCTCTGGCTAGTTTAATTAGTTCTAGTTCATTTTGTTCTATTTTGACAAAGGAGTTTTGTTCATAAAAACTATTGTCTAAATGAGATAAATCAAAATCCATCAGATTATTAGTTGTTTGATATTTATCATAAGCGACTTTGATCACTTCATCCCAATGTTTTGGCAAAATAACAAAATAATCATTAATAATAGTTTTTTTAGAGTTAAAAAGTTTCTTAATGTTTTTTTTCACATTAACATTTAATAAATTCTTATAATTATTCATATCCGAACAAGCTAGCAGCATTTCTTTGTTACGTCCAATCATCAACAATTTAGCTTCTGATAAAACTTTGGCAGAAACTTCTAACTCTAAATTGTCAGAATAAGTTTTTAAATTAGGCCATCTTTTGTTTAAAAGAGTGGTTATTTTATCATCTGGATTAAGCAGAATTTTTTTAATATGTTTTATTAAATTATTTTCTGATTCTATCGTTTCTTCTGAAACAATTGCCTTTTTGTTAGCCAGATAAGATTTTTTAGGTTCTTTTTTAGCGTAAGGAAGGCTGTTATTAGAATATGAAGTATTATTGTTCCGATTATGATTGTTCACCACTGTATTAGTGTTTTTGGCAGCGATAGAAGTCTTTTTAATAATTATATTTTTGTCAAAAAACAGATTATGTATTTTAATGAAGTTTAAAATTAAAGAATTTTTTTTAGTAGGGGAATGGATAATATTTTGTTTTAAAGTGAACAAAATTTCAAAAAATTCATTCCTTTTAGAATTGGTTAACAAACGGAATAAATTTGTATTTTCTTGAGGATTAGTCGCATGTTCTAATAATAATTTTTGAAAAAAATCAATTAAATCATCTAAAAACGGTAAAATTTGCACATTAGGTTTCAAAATTAATTCTAAAAAAGCGATCATTTGGTTGATGTCTGGTTGAACCAAAGATTCGGCTAATTGGTTGATTTTACTTTCTGAAATAACTCCTAACATTTTTTCAACATCTTTTTTTTCAATCAAGTTAGTTTTATAAGAACTGATTTTATCTAATAAATTTAAAGCATCTCGCACGCTTCCGTCTGAATAGGCTGCTATAGTGGTTAAAGCTTCATCAGTAATTAAAATTTGTTCTTCCTCAACAATAGGGTTTAATTTAGTTTTAATTTCTTCATCGGTCAAATTCGGTAAATGAAAATGTTGAGTTCGGGAAAGAATGGTTTTAGGAATTTTAGCTAATTCACTAGTTATTAAAACTAAAACAACGTTCAATGGGGGTTCTTCCAATAACTTCAATAAAGCATTAAAAGCATTGCTAGATAAGACATGAACTTCATCAATAATATAAACTTTATATTTTAATAAATGAGGTTTATATTGAACTATGTCTTTTAATTCTCTAATTTCATCTACACCATTATAAGAAGCGCCATCAATTTCAATCACATCTAAATTTGCTTTTTGGTGGACCACTAAACAAGATTCACATTCATTACAACAATCTTGTCCTTGAGGATTTTGACAGTTAACGGCTTTAGCTAAAATTTTAGCCAAAGTGGTTTTACCTACGCCCTTATTGCCACTTAACAAATAACAATGATGAATTTTTTGCAATTTGATAGCGTTTTTTAAAGTTTTAATAACAACTTCTTGACCTACCATCCCATTAAAATTTTTAGGCCTATGTTTACGATATAAAGCTAAATAAGACATACAAAATAAATCCTTTTTCTTCTAAATTCATTCTTTTATATTATATTCTGCCAAGAGGTTTTATGGAAGGGAGACACCTAAAACTTTAACTAAATAAAGAATAAAAAAATTTTTATTTGACTACAAATAAAATCACGTCTTAATATTTTACCATATGAAAAGCCTTTTTTTCTAATGTGGCGCGTCTTTTGCTTCATTTTTCTGTTTCTCAATTTTTTTTACCGAGCAAAAGAGCAATTTGAAAAAAGAAAAAATTTCTTTTAAGGTTTTTTAGAAAGTCTAAAATATGGTTTTTTTACCTTTTTAAAAAGCGGCTTTTTTCAGTGCAAAAAAGAATAAAAAGTTTAAATTTTACCGAAATTAGGTTGATTTAATGAAACAAACAAACGCTAAATATCACACAAATATTTAACTTTTCCTAATTTAAATATGATAAAATTACTTATGTAATGAATAAATATTT
>NZ_AKIN01000009.1:0-8638 GCF_000309405.1 Vaccinium witches'-broom phytoplasma str. VAC | reverse complement strand
ATTAATTATATTATAATATTTTTGTCATAAAGTCAAATATTTTATTAATTTTTAAGTTTAGAAAAAATAAGGTTAAAAAACGATTGTTTTTATTAAAGTTGATAATTATTTTTCTTATAAATATTTTAATAAAGAACAAACCACTAAAATTAGTGGTTTTTTAAATATCTTTAGTTATAGGAAAAGATAGAAAGGAATAAGATATTATGTTTTAAAGGATCATTCTTTATAATATTTTCTATATCGTTTTTTTCACATCTGTAAGATTTTCTTTGTCTAATAATGATTTATGATTTAATAACAATTGTTGAGATTCTTGAATGTTTTTATGACATTCGAAAATATCTCCTTTAATTTTTTGTATTTTTGAATATGGTTTCATTATATGTTTTTTTGCAAGGAAAGTAAAAAATAATTTCCAATAAAAAGAGTCTTTTTAGAATGCAATTGGCAAAGTTTGAAATTATTGGCGATTTCAAATAATTAACATTTATTTTAATTTAGGTAATTGTGGTATTCTTGATAACTTATGAAGCGGCTTTGATAATTTTATTTATTTTGACGTTTTATTGGAAAATAGATTTATTTCCGGCTTATTATTTTGCATCCTCTAATTTACATATCAGGATTATCGTGTTTAATTTTCACTTCTTCTTTGTCTCTAGGAAAATAATTATTTTTTAATTGTTTTTAGGTTGAATAAGTCATGTCTGACGCGTGTTTTTTTTACTTTGATTAATTAGAAGAACGAGTTTCTTCGGATCAAAAAAGTAAAAATATCTTTCAACTTCTAAAAAACTCTTTTTCTCAATCGTTTCGCTTCCATCAAAAAGCACCATCCTCATCCAAAAAAAGATTAAAAAAAAGCTTAAAAAGTCAATTTTTCTCATTATAAATTATTTATTTTTAAGCGGTTTTTGTTTTTTGTTGTTATTTTTTTTAAAAAAAGCATTAATATAATAAATGTATATATAATATAAACATTGTTTTATAAATTGAATTATCCATCATAATTCATTTATAAATAAATTTATGTTGTAATGTGTAATTTTATATATAAAATCTATCAAGGACGTTTTATATAAGAAAATACATTTAAGAAAGGATTTGTCAGTGTTAACTTCCGATAAAAAAGTTATTTTAAAAGCTCACCAAGAAGGTTATGCAATCGCTCAAGTAAATATTAATAATTTAGAATGGATTAAAGCTGCTTTACAAACTGTAGAAGAATTAAAATCACCAGTCATTTTAGGAGTGTCAGAAGGTGCTGCTAAATATATGGGAGGTTTTAAAACTGTTGTTGCTATGGTAAAAGAATTAGATGCTTTTTATAATGTTAGCGTTCCTGTAATACTTCATTTAGATCACGGCTCTTTTGAAGGTGCTCAAGAAGCTCTTAAAGCTGGTTTCACTTCTGTTATGTTTGATGGAAGTCATTACCCCTTTGAAGAAAATTTAAAAAAAACTCGTCAAATAACTCAATTGTGTCGTGAAAAATCAGTTTTACTGGAAGCAGAAGTAGGCGGTATCGGTGGAGAAGAAGATGGAGTAGTTGGTCAAGGCGAAATTGCTGACCCTAATCAATGTAAACAAATAACAGAATTGGGCATTGATATGTTAGCTGCCGGTATTGGCAACGTCCATGGCAAATATCCAGATAATTGGAAAGGTCTAGATTTTGATGTTTTTGTTAAAATTAGATCTTTGACTAAAGAACAAATCCCTTTAGTTCTTCACGGTGGAACTGGTATTCCTGAACACATGATTAAAAAAGCTATTTCTTTAGGAGTGGTTAAAATTAATGTTAATACTGAATTTCAATTAGTTTTCGCTGAAGCTACACGTAAATATATTGAAGAAGGCAAAGATTTAGTTAATAAAGGATATGATCCAAGAAAATTATTAAATCCAGGTTTTTTAGCTATTAAAAAAGAATTAAAACATAAATTAACTTTATTTGGTTCTGTTAATAAAGCATAATTTCAAAATAATATTTATAAAAAAAGGTTATATTAATAATGAAAAATGAACAAAATTTAGAAAAAATCGCTGTTTTAACTTCAGGCGGAGATGCTCCGGGGATGAACGCTGCTATTAGAGCAGTCGTTATGGCAGGAACTAATCAAAATTATGAAGTTTATGGCGTAAAAGACGGTTATTTAGGTTTATATAACAATCAAATAGAATTGTTAACGCCTGATTCTTTAGACAGAATTATCAATGTATCAGGTACTTTTTTAGGTACTTCACGTTTTTTACCTTTTCAAAATGAATTAAAAGTTCGTCAAGTATGTGCTAACAATTTAACTGATTTAGGGATTACTAAATTAGTGGTTATTGGCGGCGATGGTTCTTATCATGGAGCTATGAAGCTAGATGAATTAAACATTAAATGCATAGGCATTCCTGCTACGATAGATAACGATATTAATGCTACAGATTATACAGTTGGCTTCAGTACGGCTTTAAATAATGTAGTGGATGCGATTGAAAAATTACGCGATACTTCTATTTCTCATCGTAGATGCAGCATTATTGAAGTAATGGGCAGACGCAAAGGCGATTTAGCTTTATACGGTGGACTTGCTGGCGGAGTGGATATGATTGTCACAAGCGAAAAATCTTTAGATAAACAAACTATTTTTGATAAAGTTAAAGAATTATACGAAAAGAACCAAAGACATGCTATTATAGTGGTGACAGAACATATTTTCGCAGTTAATGAATTAGCTAAAGAAGTGGAAAAATATAGTGGTTTTGAAACAAGAGCTCAAATTTTAGGACACATTCAAAGAGGTGGAACTCCTACAGCTGAAGATTTAATTTTAGCCAACAGAATGGGCAGTTATGCGGTTGAATTGTTAAAAAAAGACATTCATAATTGTGGTATCGGAATTCAAGGCAACAAATTAACTCATCTTGAATTTAAAAACATTTTTGATCAACCCTATTTAAAAGACGAAGTGTTTGATGTATTTGACAAAATAACTCAATAAAAATATTTATTTAGTTTTTTAATTAAGAAATAAAGGATAAATTTTAAAAGTGTCTACAAAGGTTAAACAAAAAAATTTAAACAAAAATAATTCTCAACCTCAGTTTCAGGGTTCGATTTGGAAAAATTTAATCGTTATTTCTATTCCAGTTGCTATTTATTTAATATTTAAACATTTTACATCTGCAGTAGATTATTATATTGTTGGAACTCCTACAAAAACAAATAAAAATATCGATTCAGTAATTACTTTGATGAAACAAATTGGTAAAGTTTTTCAAGCTATTGCGATGGGTTTAGGCGGCGCGGGAGTTATTTTAGTAGCCCAAGAATATAAAAAAAATAATAAAGAAAAAACACAAGAATACGTAACTTTAGCCTTTTTGTTTTCTATTATTTTAAGCCTTTTATTATCCATTGTATTCTATATTGGTGCTATAATACCTAATTTCGACCTTTTTTTACCCGTTAGTTATCGTACTGATGGTGGCGCTTTATGTTATAAAATTCAATTAATATCTTTCATTTTTATGACTATTAATGTAGTGTTTATTGGAATTGAAAGAGCTAAAAATAAAACGCGTTTTGTTTTCTTCTTAAATATTTTAAACATTTCAGCAAGAGTGCTTTTAGCTTTTGGTTATAAATGGTTTAGAGGAGAAGGAAAGGTAAGTATTGTTGATTTGCAATTAGCTACTTTATTTTCTGATTTATTGATTACTTTTATAGCTGTTGATTTTGTGTTCTTTAATAAGAAAAACGATACCAGATTAGATTTCAAAAAATTCAAATTCTCTTCTGAAGTGTTAAAAAAATTTTCTAAATTATCTGGCGGATTAGTGGTCGGTAAGGCTACTTATGAAGTTGGTAAAGCAGTGGTTAACACTTTGACGACAAAATTTTATGAACCTTCTTTTTTAGGGATTGCCGGTTTAGCAGCGTTAGTGAATGGTATTGTTTACTCTTTATCGCAATCTTTTGAAGATGGACAATCAGTCATGGTGTCGCAAGAATCTAGCAATCAAGATTCACGAAAAACTCTGAAAATTTTTAAAAATGTTTTTGTTATTACGAATATTTTAGGCATATTCGGTATTTTGGTGAATCAATTTTATGGTGAAAAATTATTAAAATTTTTCAAACCAACCAGAGATTTTTCATCGGAAGAAATGCAAGGTTTTAAAACGATTTTATTTTATGAACAATTATCACTTTTCACTTCTGTATGGGCTTCAATGATGATGGGTTATATTATTTCCTACAATAAGAGCGCTAAAGTATCATTCTGGATGAATCTTTTAAGAGTTTCATTGAGAATATCTCTATTAAGTTTATTGCACCTTGCAACTGATATAAACCATTATAGTCAATTCGGTTGGAGTACGGCTGGAAGTAACATTATTGTTTTAATAGTCGTAACTCTTATCTTTGTGAAATTTATTAAAAAAAGCCATAATGAAAGTACGCAACAAAAAATAATTAAACAAGATTTGGAAAAAAAGGTATTTTTGGTATGATGATAAAAACCCTTTCTACAGCTAACGTCAAAAATAAAAAAGTTTTATTACGAGCAGATTTAAATGTTCCTTTAGAGAATAAACGTATTACAGATGATAATAGAGTTAAAGCTATTTTGCCTACTTTAAAATATTTAATTCAAAATGAAGCTAAAGTAATTGTTTTTTCTCATTTCGGCAGGGTTAAAACTGAAGATGATAAAAAAAAATATAGTCTTGAAGTGGTGGCTCAAAATTTATCTTCTCATTTGAATGCTAAAGTTTATTTCGTACCTCAAACAAGAGGAAAAATTTTAGAAACAGCTATTGAAAAACTTCTCCCTGGAGAGGTCTTGATGGTTGAAAATACTCGTTTTGAAGATTTAGACAACAAAAAAGAAAGTAAAAATGACGCTGATTTAGGAAAATATTGGGCTTCTTTAGGCGATGTTTTCGTGAATGATGCATTTGGAACTTCTCATCGCAGTCATGCTTCTAACGTAGGTATTGCTCAAAATATGGAAGAAAAATATTTCGGTTTTTTAGTAGAAAAAGAAATTAATTTTCTTCATAAAATCATCAAAACGCCTCAAAGACCCGTAGTAGCGGTTTTAGGTGGTTCTAAAGTATATGATAAAATTAAAATCATTCGTAATCTTTTGAAAAAAGTTGATTTTCTTTTAATCGGGGGCGGTATGAGTTTTACCTTCTTAAAAGCGCAAGGTTATAACGTAGGCAAAAGTTTACTAGAAGAAAATGAAATATCTTTAGTGAAAGAATTGTTAAGTTCTGAAGAAGGTAAGAAAATTGTTTTAGGTCCAGATGTTGTTTGTGGCGAAGAATTTGCTAACGAAACTAAAGTTAGTGTTTCTGATGTTAACAATATTTCTGATAATGTGATGGGTTTAGATATCGGTCCTAAAACAGTCGCTTTATTTCGAAAACATTTAGTTTTAGCTAAAACTATTGTTTGGAACGGACCTTTAGGAGTTTTTGAATTTGATAATTTCGCTCAAGGCACTAAAGAAATAGCACAAATAATAAGTCAAATGCATAATAAAGCTACTACAATCATCGGTGGTGGTGATAGTGCAGCTGCTGTCTTTAAATTTGGTTTAGACGGTCATTTTAGCCACATTTCTACTGGCGGAGGAGCCTTTTTAGAATATTTAGAAGGCAAGCCAATGTTTGGGTTGGAATGTATCGAAAATATTGAATAAAAAAATTTATGAAAAAATAATTTAAAAAAAGGTATAACAAATTATGAACAAAAAAACAAAAGTAGCCATTAACGGTTTTGGACGTATAGGAAAATTAGTGTTTCGTTCCATTTTTGCTAACCCTCAATTTGAAGTTGTTGGCATCAATGATTTATCTAATTTAGAAACAATCGCTTATTTATTAAAATACGATACTGCTCAAGGATTATATAAAACAGATTCTGTTTCTTACGAAGATAATCATTTAGTAGTGGATGGGAAAAAAATTCCTGTTTTTCAAGAAAGAAATCCTAAAGATTTGCCTTGGGCTAAATTAGATGTAGATGTTGTTTTAGAATGTACTGGTTTTTTTGCTAGTAAAGAAAAAGCGGATCTACACTTACAAGCTGGAGCTAAAAAAGTTTTAATTAGTGCTCCTGCTGCTGGCGATTTAAAAACAGTTGTTTACAATGTCAATGATAATGTTTTAACTAAAGATGATCACATTGTTAGTGGAGCTTCTTGCACTACTAACTGTTTAGCGCCTGTTGTGAAAGTGTTAAATGATAACTTCGGCATTAACCAAGCGTTTATGACAACAGTTCACTCTTACACAAGCGACCAAACTTTAATTGACCAAAATCATTCTAAAGGTATTTGGGCTAGACGTGGTAGAGCAGCAGCTTCTAACATGGTTCCTACTTCTACAGGAGTAGTGAAAGCTATTGGTTTAGTATTGCCTGAATTAAAAGGTAAAATAGATGGTACATCTGTTAGAGTTCCAACTGTAACAGGTTCTTTAGTGGACCTTACAGTAGAATTAAACCAAGAAGTAACAGCGGAACAAGTCAATCAAGTTTTTGCTAAAAATGCTAATGAAACTTTAGGATACGTTAAAGATCCTATCGTATCTTCTGACGTTGTAGGAACTTCTTATGGTTCTTTATATGACTCTAATACTTTACAAATTCTTCAAAAAAAGCCTAAATTTATAAAATTAATGTCTTGGTATGATAACGAAATGAGTTATGTTAGTCAATTGGTAAGATTATTGCGCAAAATGTCTAAATTTTTATAATTTTTAACTAATATAACAAAACCGCTAAAAAACCAAATACAATATGTTTTATAAAGTATAAATAAAGCATATTGTATTTTCTCTTAAAGATGATTTATTTTTCCATTTAGTCTCTAATTATTATTTATTAAAAAACAATAGTTTTTTAAAAATATATTTGCAATAATCAAAAGATAATTATGGAGTGTTGATATGAGTTTAAACTTAAATTTAGATGGAATCCAAAATTTTTTAAATTGGGATGAGGAAAGTAAAAAACTAGCTCCTCAAGTTAAAAAAATTCATCAAAAACTGCATGAAGATCAAGAATTAAAAGATACTGTTTTAGGATGGTTAACTTTACCTTTGAACGATGACGTTGAGGAAATTCAAAAAATAAAAAAATTAAAAAAAGAACATCCGGATTTAGATGTGTTAGTAGTGATAGGGATCGGTGGTTCTTATTTAGGTGCTAAAGCAGGAATAGAAATGCTTCAAATTCCTTTTCAAAAAACTAAACCTGAAGTGTTATTCGCAGGTCATCAAGTGTCAGGTAATTATTTAATAAATTTGATTTATTATTTAAAAGATAAGAATTGGGCGATGAACGTTATTTCTAAATCTGGTACTACTTTAGAACCTGCTTTAGCTTTTAGAGTATTGAAAACAGAAATAGAAGAAAAGTACGGCAAAGAAGAAGCTAAAAGACGTGTTTTTGCTACTACAGACAGTAAAAAAGGTGTTTTATTAAATATAGCTAACCAAGAAGGTTACGAAAAATTTGTTGTTCCTGACAATGTTGGCGGAAGATTCAGCGTTTTAACTGCTGTAGGATTATTACCTTTTGTTTTTGCTAATTTAGATGCAGAGGCTATGTTAAAAGGAGCTCATCAAGCTTATTTAGATTTTTCATCTGATGATTTAAATCAAAATGAAGCGTATCAATACGCAGCAGCCCGTTATCTTTTGCACACTAAATTAGATAAAAAAATGGAATTATTAGTTAGTTATGAACCGCATTTATTAGGTTTTTCTGAATGGTGGAAACAATTATTTGCAGAATCCGAAGGTAAAGACGAAAAAGGTCTTTTTGTGGGAGCTATTAATAACTCTACTGATCTTCATTCTTTAGGACAATTCATCCAAGAAGGAAGTAAGTTTTTTTTTGAAACAGTTTTAAATGTAGGCCATTTTGACCAAGATTTAGTCATTCCTCAAGTAGATAATGAATTAGATGGACTTAATTATCTAGCAGGTCAAAATTATACAGATATTAATCAAAAAATTAAAACAGCGACCAAACAAGCTCATATTGAAGGACAGGTACCGAATTTAGAATTGACTGCGCCTCAATTAGACGAATATAACTTGGGTTATTTAGTTTATTTCTTTGAAAAAGCTTGCGCTATGTCTGGTTCTCTTTTAGAAATTAATCCTTTCAATCAACCAGGTGTTGAAGTTTATAAACAAAGAATGTTTGCTTTATTGAAAAAATAATTTTATTTATACAAAAAAAGATACTTTTAGAGTATCTTTTTTTGTATAAAGGTTGAGAAAAATTATAATAAATTTTTTAAACGATAAATCAAGTACCTTTTTATAGTGTTTTTTTCAACTTTCTTCACCAGATAATAACTATTATTTTGAGGTTTTACGTTTTACTTTATTTTTTAATGATTATTTTTTTGTTTTTTTAATTTTGAAAATAAGGAGATAACTTTTTAAATCTCAAAAAAGCCTTTTTTAAGTATGAAACGTGTTTTTTCAAAGAAAATTCGTAATTGAGTAAACAAATATGATAAAATAAAATTTTATGATGTGTTTGTGAATTTATAAGAAAAAACTTTTTTATAAACTTTCAAAATCAGAATAAATTAATTTAATTTTTTAT
>NZ_AKIN01000010.1:0-5403 GCF_000309405.1 Vaccinium witches'-broom phytoplasma str. VAC | reverse complement strand
ATAAATAATAATTTATTATTTAATAAAAACTTTTTAATGAGTTTTTACGGTCCTTATTATTGAGGATTATTTTTAATGAGTTAATGTTAATAATATAAGTAATAATATAATAAGTTTAGAGGGCATAAAAATGAGTGAATTAGTAAAATTAGTTTGTACAGATTGCGGTAGAGAGCATTATTACACTTACAAAAATAAAAAACAACATCCAGGGCGTTTAGAATTTAATAAATATTGTCCGTCTGAGCGTAAACATACTATCCAAAGAGAAAAAAAATAAAAAAGTTGGATTTAAAAATGTCTGTATTTTATCAAAAAAATCGTCAATCATTGCTTAAAAAAATTGAGAATAACAGTCTAGTATTGTTTTTTTCTGATCAACACCAGTTTAACGAAGAACTTTCAGCTACGGCGAAATTTGAAGTTAATAAAAATTTTTATTATTTAACTGGTATAGAACAGAAAAATGTAGTTTTATTGATGGTGAAAAACGAACAAAAAGAAGAAGCTTTTTTGTTTTTAGACCCAGTAGATCCTGTGAAAAAATTATGGGATGGAGAAACTTTAAGTTTTGCCAAAGCTGCGGAAATAAGTTCTATTCCTGTTAATAATTGTTTAGATATTAACCTTTCGGAGACGTTTGTATTTTCTTTATTAAATATTGTGAAAATTAGTAAATTTGGTTATATGGAAAATATTTATTTAGATTTATCCAAATTTAAATTAAAAGACAATATTTCTGTATCTTTAAAAATGGCTAATTTAATTCAAACAAATTATCCGTTTTTAAGAATAAAGGATCATTTTCATTTGGTATCAGATTTAAGGATCACTAAACAACCAGAAGAAATCACTTTAATTCAACAAGCTATTGCTTTAAATAAAGTAGCTTTAGAGGTAATAGCGCAAAAAATGCAACCAGGATTATATGAATACGAAATATCGGCTTTTTATCATTATGTTTTAGAAAGTCATTGCGCAACCAACTCTTTTCATACTATTGTGGCTTCTGGCCATAATGCGACTATTTTGCATTATAACCAAAAAAAGAGCCCTATTGGTGCTAATGATTTAGTTTTGATAGATTGTGGGGTTCGTTATCAAAATTATACTTCTGATGTTGCTCGTTGCTTTCCTGCTAGTGGAAAATTCACCCCTCAACAAAAACAAATTTATGAAATTGTTTTAAAAGCGAATAAAAAAATTATTGAATGGATTGAACCAGGACATACTTTTGCTGAAATGAATCAATATGGTAAACAAATTTTAAGCGATGGGTTAAGTGAATTAGGTTTTTTAAAAAAAGACGAATCTATTGATAAATATTGTTATCACGGTTTAGGTCATCATTTAGGTTTAGAAGTGCATGATGTAGGTAATTCTTTTGAACCTATTAAGGAAAATAACATTATCACTATCGAACCAGGTTTATACTTGCCAGAATTAAGTTTAGGCATCCGTATTGAAGATGATGTTTTAGTTAGTTTCAACGGTAATGTTAATTTAACTCACAATATTCCTAAAGAAATAGATGACATTGAAAAATTAATGACAAAATAAATAACTATTATAAAAATAATAGTTATTTATTTTGTTAAAGTGCAAATGGCCCTGTAGCCAAGTGGTAAGGCATGGCTCTGCAAAAGCTTGATCATCGGTTCAAATCCGTTCAGGGCCTCCATCATATAAAAATTAAGAATTAAACGAATAGCAAATATATTAAACGATACATTTATTTCCTCCAATTATAAAGGTATAAAAAAAATAATTCATCTGTATTAGTTTTTAGTTGAATATAGGAAAATTATCAATATAACAAATATCTTTTTATCATGTTAATTTATCATGTTAATGTCGTTTTTGTTGCGTTCGCATGATTTTTTTGAATAACTTTAAAATTTTTGCCTTTTGTTGTTAATTTTAAAGTATAAATGAGGTAACAGATTTCTATGATCAAAAAGGATAATAAATTTTTAAAATATATTCATAAAAACAAAAAAACATCTATTATTGTTCTTTTGGTGATAATTTTATTAATAGGAGCTTTTTTATACACGTTTAGAGGCAAAAAAATAAATAATTCAGAAAAGACAGATACTTTGTATGTCGCTACAGCAGCCCCTATGCAACAAGGTTTTGGAATGTATAATGTTAGTTCCAGAACTTTTTATAATAATATGATAAGAAATTTAATCCATGAACCTTTATTGATGCCTAAAACCAAACCAACAGAGGATAAAAAATACGAAAAAACAAAAAAAACAACTTATGAGAGTAATATTTTAGATGAATATAAAACAACTGATTCAGACCCTTCATCTAAAACAAAAATATATGTGTTAAAAAACAATATTAAATTTCATAATGGTGTTGATTTAACAGTCGATGATATTCTTTATTCTTGGAAAAAGACCAAAGAATTAGGTTTAGAATCTTCCCGTTATATAGAAAGTTTCGACATATTTGAAAATGAGCCCAATAAGTTCACTGTTACATTTAAAAATGAAAAAAACAATATAAATGAATTTTATTTGAGTAAAATTTTTGTCATAAATAAAAAAGAGTGTGAAAACGACTTTCATCAAGGAATAAAAATAGGCTTAGGGGTTTTTCAATTAAAAATTATCAAAAACGACAAAATAGTTCAATTAGAATCATTTGACAAACATCCTAAAAAACCACAACAACCGAAAATCACCAAAATTCATTTTCAATATTATCCTGATTCTGTGACTCGTTTCTCAGAAATAAAAAATGAGAAGATAGATATATTAATAGAACCAACAAATGAAAATATATCTGAAATCAAAAAGAAAAACATCAATCATTTAAAAACAGTAAAGAATAATTTTTTAAATTTAGAATTTATCTTATTGATTAATAAACTTTTAAATTTTGATACAGAAAAAATTCTTTATGACATTATTCCAGCAAATAAAGAAGATGAAGGAACGGGGTATTATCCAGAAATCGATTTCTTTTTAAATCCTGGTTTAATCGGCGGAAATATGGAAGACAAAAAAATCAACCGATAGTGTCGAAGCAGAATTGCAAAACAAACCGCAAATACAAAAGGATAAAAAAATTAAAATTTTAATCATTCAAGATGAGAATAACTTGAGAAATCACTTTTTATCTAAATTAAAAGTCGTTTTGAAAGAGATAGGTTTTCAATTTGATGAAATGAAAAAGAATGATTTTAAAACTATCTCGGCAATAGATCAAAAAGGAGATTTTTACATAGTTTCTTTTGATACAAATGAAAATAACGGTAAAAATGGTAATAATAATGATTTATTGGTTTTATTGGATGAAATCAATAATATTCCTATCGAACAAAAAAACAGCCCACAAAACAGAAAATCATTCAGAAAAAGAAACAGACCAAACAGGTTCCAATTCATATCCAGAGAAAATAAAGCAAATACAAACCATTTTAAAAGACAATTATGTTTATGTTCCTTTTTTTTAAAACAACCAAAAAATTCTATTACTAGAGATAAAATTCAAAATTTTAAAACGGATGCTTTCGGTAATATTATTTGGTCAGACATCGCTAAAACTAAATAACAATAAATGTATTTGTGACTTCTTTTTCTTAAGAAAAAGAGATATCTTTATGGAAATGCATCATATATGGCATTAATTCTAAATTAAGTTATAGAAAGTATGTATCAAAATGGCTAAATATACTTTGAAAAAAATATTTTATACCATTGTTTATTTATTTGCTTGTTATTGTTAGTATTTTTCCGCTTTAAAGTTTTTTCCGATTCAGCACAAGCTTTATTAGAGCGCAAGACAGTACTTACCAATAAAAAGCTGAGTTAACTCAATAATGAGGCTTAGATACAAGTTTAAATAAACAATTTTGGGATTATTTGACAGGGATTATTTTTAAATTTGATTTTTACAAATCCTAGAGTCAAAGAGATCCAAAAACTATTAACTTATTTATAACTCCTTTTGCTATTGCTTTAACCATTATCTATCATTAGCATTTTTATTGTCTCTTTGTTAGGTATTTTGGCTGGCATTTTTGCGGCTTATTATCCAAAATAGTAAAAAAGACTATTTCATACTTTTACTTTCTATTTTGATGATTTTTTTCTACGCCTAGTTTTATCACAGGTTTTTTGTTGCAATATTTTTTAGGTTTTCATTATATTTTATTTCCTATTTCTGATTTAGAAAGCCCTTCTTCTGGGATTTTGCCTATCAGTACGTTATTTTTGGGGCAAACTTTTTTAATCGCTAAAACAGTGAGAAATAATATCATTGAGATTTCAGAAAGAACAACCTTATATTGTCGTATTACAGGCTAAAGGGTTATCGCCGACTTATATTTTAATTCCATCATTTCTTAAAAAAGCTTTAATACCTATTATCATCTAAATTAGCTTACTTTTTAGTTTTATGGTTAGGCGATTCTTTAATAGTAGAACCTATTTTAATATTGATGGAGCGGGTTCTTTGAAGATTAAATTTTGTACTAAAAGAGATATCCCAGCAATTTTAATAAAGTAAAAAAACCATAGAGCAAAACGGAAGTGAGCTTGATTATTATGGAGTGAAAAAAACAGATGTTAAATAAAATATATCGCAAGAATAAAATGTTATTTGAGGTTTATTGATTTTCTCCAGTTTAATGATCTGAATTTATCTGATGCCTTTGTGTTTTGATAGAGAAGAGATAGTCATGGAACACGAAAGTATTAAAAATAGCTTTTGTACGGCTTTGATAAGTGTTTTTGTAGGCGTACTTTTAGGTATTATAGCGGGTTATTTTCTCGGTTGTACGGATTCAATATTGAATCTTATTTGTGATTTTTTAGTGGTTTTTCCTGCTTTTGTGTTAGCTTTTATAGTGATTTTTATGTTCGTAAAAGGGATGAAACAATTGATTTTATCGATCAGTATATGTTATTTGCCAATTTTTATTAAAAATAAAAACAGTATCAAATGACTTATTTATTGATTTTTCATGATTTAGGAATGACTCGTTATATTAGCGATCGTATTGGCGCGATGACAAAAAGGTCGGTTAGTCGAATTAGCCCCTACAGAAGAACTGTTTAATAATCCTCTTACACCCTTATTACACTAAAAATTATTAAACACTATTACGGTTTTACCGCAATATGCTAATTTAGAGCAATCACAATCTTTGAAGAAGAAAGAAAAGAAAGGATTTAGTTTTTCTTCTTAATTTTTCGGATAGAGATTTTTAGTAAGCGAAAAAAGGTCATTTTATTTTATGCACTTTGGACCAAAAGAAGTATAAAAAAAGCATGATTTTATGGAAGTTTAATAATTTTTACATACTTATTTTAGCATGGGTAATGGTTTAGCAAAAGCAGTCCTAAAAGACCTAATAATATTAATTTTTATTATTTTTAACAA
>NZ_AKIN01000011.1:0-2444 GCF_000309405.1 Vaccinium witches'-broom phytoplasma str. VAC | reverse complement strand
TTTCTTCCATTAAAAAAGGAATAAACATGAAAATCAAAGATATCATGATGGAAAAAAATTCTAAAGGAAATTTTAGTTTTTTCAAAGGTTTTAAAACGATTTCCAAACCATCATTTATTTCCATAAAAGAAGTAGTTTCGTTAAATAAAGTTATAACAGTTAAAATCAATAAAATCCTAATAAATATTAAAATAATTTTTAATAAATCTGTTTTTTTCAAGAATAATTGAACCGTATAATCTGCCTGTATAAAAGGTATTTTGTGTGTTTTCAACAAGTTAAAACGAGAAGTAAGAAAAGGCATTGCCAAGAAAAAGATAACAAACAAAAAAGAATAAATATTTTTCGGAAATATCTTTTTAAAAACAAAATAAAAAGCCCCTAAACTGAACAATATTAAGTAAAAATTCCACACTTGAAAAGAAATGTCTCTTCCAGCTTCTTCTTTTAAAGAAATATGAAAAATTAAACTTAATACAATAAGAAATTTCAAATGAGAAATACGTTTTAACATTTTAACGACAGAAAAATTCAGATGCATTAACAAAAAAAATAAAATCAAAAATAGAAAAACGAAAGGTCCGAAAAATAAAACTGTTTCTAATAAGTTTTTTTCTTTGAAAAAAAAAGAGACATCTAAACTAAAAATAATTTTAAAAAACGCAATGATAGTGATGATTTTAATCGCCGGATTAATGCTATATAAAAAAGATTTTTTCTTTAAATCAGTTTTTTGTTGTAAATCGGAATTAATCATCTAAACCATTATTTCCTTCATAAAATTTTTTTAAATATTTTAACATTTCTTTAAAAGAATAAACAGGAATAAAGGGGATGTTCAATTCTTTTTCTAAAAAATACGCCAGTTGGAAAGTTTGCGGTTTATAAGCTTCAAATTTATTGAATTTTTCATTCATAAAAAAGTCTTCTTTAGAACCATCAAACATAATTTGACCTTTTTCTAACAAAATCACTCTATTGGCGTATTCTGATACTAAATCTATATTATGAGTGATAAAAATAATGGTTTTTTTTTCTATTTGAAATAATTCTTGAAAAAAATTCATAATTTCAATTTGACTTTTAACATCTAAACCTCTTGTAGGTTCATCTAAAACTAAAATAGCAGGATCCATAACTAAAATGCCAGCAAGAGCCACTTTTCTTTGTTGTCCGCCAGATAATTTAAAAGGAGATGAAATAAATAAATCTTCTTCAATGCCTAATCTTTTTAAAACAGCAATAGCTTTCTTTTCTGAAGTATTATTATTTATTTTCAAATTTTTAAGCGCAAAAATAACATCTTTTAAAACAGTTGTTTCAAAAAGTTGATATTCAGGAAATTGAAAAACTAAACCAATTTTACTTCTCAAAGAAGATAAACATTTTTCAGGCGTTTTGGAATTTATTTTTTGCCCAAAAACTTCTATTTTCCCTTCTGAAGGTGTCAATAAACCATTCATCAATTGAACCAAAGTAGATTTTCCCGAACCAATTTTACCAATTAACGCGATAAATTCATTATTTTCATTAATTTTTAAATTAATATCTTTGATAGCATGTGTTTTTGTTTTATCATAATAATAACTTACATTTTTAAACTGTATTGCCATAAGATTTCCTTTATTTTTCGCAAAGATTCTGTTTTTTCATGAGATAAATTTTCATCTTTTTTTAATAATTCATAATAAAGTTTCAAAGATAAGGGTAAATTAACAAAATATTTTTCCAAAAAAGAAGGTTCTTTAATCAAATTTGTTGGTTTATCATGTTTTAATAGATGACCTTTTTCTAAAATAATAATCTCATCACTTTGTAAAGCAAAAGATAAATCATGTGTGATAGTGATTAAAATCTTATTTTTTTGTTGATGAATGTTTTTGATAATATTATGAATCTCTTTAACTCCTTGAGGATCTAAAAAAGACGTTGGTTCATCAAAAATAATAATTTCTGGTTCCATAGCTAAAACAGAAGCAATAGCGACTTTTTGTTTTTGACCACCAGATAGTTCTTGAGGTTTTTTGTCTAACAAATCATAAATACCTAAAGAACGAGACACCTCAAAAATTTTTTGTTGCATTTCTTCTCTTGGTAAATTTTGGTTTTCTAGACCGAAAGCGATATCGCTTCGTACATCGAATCCGATAAATTGATAATCAGGGTTTTGAAAAACAATCCCCATAAGAGGACGAATATCAGACAAATTATCTTCATTCAATTCTAAACCGTTGATCATAATTTGTCCTTTTTGGAATTGCAATAAACTGATTAAAATTTTTACTAAAGTAGACTTGCCTGAACCATTATCGCCTATTATAGAAACCCATGTTCCAGGATTGATCTTAAAATTCAAATCATGAAGAATTTGTTTTTCTTTGTAACTAAAATTTAAACCTTTAACAATTATCATTTTATAACCTAATTTTATTTATTTTAACCAT
>NZ_AKIN01000012.1:0-4341 GCF_000309405.1 Vaccinium witches'-broom phytoplasma str. VAC | reverse complement strand
TTTATAATTAAATCACCTAAATAATTGAATTATTACTCTTTGTCATTTAGTATTATTTTTTAGTATCGGAGTTCCATATTATTGATTCACATTAAATGATTAATAAATTAAATAAAATAGAAATTTTATTTTAATAAATACATTAAAATACTGCCAGCAACATTAACATTTAAACTTTCTACTGAAGAAGTGTCAATATTAATAAAATAAGATGAAAGGTCTTTGACTTCTTGAGAAATACCAGACCCTTCATGCCCTACCACTAAAGCTCTTTTTTTATTTTGTAAAAATTCTTGGTTTAATTCTTTCAAATCAATAGTTTTTTCGTTAACAGAAGAACTGAAAATATAAGTGTTATCTTTTTTTAAATTGTTTAAAAAAGAGACGGTATCGCCTCTTTCTAAGAATAAATTAAACAAAGCTCCTTGGGTAGCGGCGATCACTTTTTCATTATAAAAGTCAACGCTTTTATCGCTGAAAAAAACATGTTTAAAACCGAAAGCACTAGCGCTTCTTAATAATGTACCAACGTTGCCAGGGTCTTGAACATTATCTAAAACTAAAATTTTATCACTTTGCAAAACGTTTTTTTTCATTTGACAAACTGCTACTTGAGAATATAAAACTTTATTTTTATTTAATTCTCTCATTAAGTAATCTTCCATCAGAACGCCTTCGTGTTGGTCGGTATTAGTGGTATAAAGTTCTAAAACAACCCCGCTTTTTAAAGCTTCTTCAACTAAATGCTCACCAAAAACTAAAAATTCTTGGTATAAATCACGATATTTTTTTAAAGCTAATTTTTTTAATTTTTTAAATTTAGGATTTTTTTTAGATAAAATCACGTTTATTTTCTTTCTTAGATATATTTTTTTTAATCAATCAAATTACTTCGGAGCAAGAAGAGTGTTTTGCCTTTCTTGAATCATTTTTAACAATAAAGTCCAAGGCATACTGGCGCATTTAAATTTGCCAGGAAAATGGGTCACATGTTCTAAAATATGTAATTCTTCTTTTAAAACTTTGTTATCAAAAGGTTTATTTTCTAATAAATTAAGGAAATGATTGATTTGTTCGATACTTTCCTCTAAAGTGGTATTTTTCAAATGAATAGACATGAGCGAAGCAGAAACTACTAAAATAGAACAACCTTGTAATTCGTATCTAATATTAATAATCTTATTCTTGTCCAAAGTCACTTGAAGAGTTATTTCATCGCCACAAGAAACGTTTTTCTGTTGAGATAGGTAGGCATGAGGGTTATTTTTTTCTAACCCTATATTAGCGGGATTTTTATAATGTTTTAAGATTAATTGACGATAAAATTCTTGTTTAGACATCACCAAAAGAACTCTTTCTTTTCCAATAAATTAAAAGACTATTTTTTAATTAAACACGATTAAAGCTGTAAATTTATTTTTTTTAGTTAATAAAACGTATTTATTATATAAAACATCTTTAGAACTTAAAAGATAATCTACTTGTTTAACGGGATTTTTAAAAATTTTTACTGATCCTGAAGAAATGATTTTTTTAGCTTCGTTTTTAGAAGCAGTGAGTTGGGTTTGCGCCAAAGCGTCAGCTAAAGGTAGATCAGTATTAGTTTGCACAGTTACTAAGTTTTTTTGCAATAACATAAAATCTTCTTTTTGAAAAACATGTTTATTAGAGAATAAAATCTCGTTAACTCGAAAACATTCTTTAAAAACCTCTTCTCCGTATAAAAAAGTAACAATACTTTTAGCTAATTCTTTTTGAGCTTTTCTTTGTTGTGGATTTTGTTGAACCTCTTCTTCTAATGCCATAATAAAAGTTGGTTTTAACAAAGTTAAAGTTTTTAAATAATTAACTACATCATTATCAGCCGTATTTAAGAAATATTGGTAAATTTGATAAGGGCTCGTTAATTTTTGGTCTAACCATAAAGTATTTTTTTCACTTTTGCCAAATTTAACTCCTTGACTATTTAACAATAAAGGGATGCTCATACCGACTGGTTTTTCCTCTAGGGGGTTTTTTTCTAATTTACGAATTAATTCTAAACCGCTGGTAATATTGCCCCATTGATCAGAACCGCCCATTTGTAGTTTAATTTGTTTATTTTTATATAATTGATGAAAATCTAAAGCTTGTAAAATCATATAAGAAAATTCCGAATAAGAAATTCCTGTTTTCAACCTTTTAGCTACTGTGTCTTTAGCGATCATATAATTAACGTTGAATAATTTACCGTAAGTCCTAAAGAAGGTGATAAGATCTATTTGAGAAATCCAATCATAATTATTAACAAATTCCCCTTTATGAGGGGATAAAATGTTAGTTAATTGTTTTTGAATTTGCTCTACATTATGATAAATCGTTTCTTTAGAAATTAAATTTCTTTCTTCAGTTTCTTTAGGATCACCGATTAAACCAGTCGCTTGCCCAATTAAAATAAACGGAATATGACCTTTTTGTTGTAATAATAAAATAGTTGTAATTTGCACCAAATGACCTACAGTTAAAGAATTCCCAGTAGGATCGAAACCGCAATAAAAATTAATAGATTCGTTATTTAACATCTCTTCTAATCTTTTCTCATCGCTACAATCTTTTATTAAATTGCGCCATTTTAGTTCTTGAAATAAAAGCATTATTAACTCCTTTAAAAATGATTTTACAAAAAAATACATTTCTTATATAACTTAAAAAAACGAGATTATTTTAATCTCGTTTTTTCATGATTCAAAATCTTTTTTATTAAATTATTTCTTAAAATGAAAAAAATTATTTTCTTTCTTTAATTCTAGCAGCTTTAGCTGAAAGTTTTCTGATGTAATAAAGTTTAGAACGTCTTACGATCCCGCGACGAGTTACTTCTATTTTTTCATATAAAGGTGAATGAATTGGGAAAATTCTTTCTACTCCTACGCCAGAATAAACTTTTCTTACAGTAATGTTTTCAGAAATATTACTGCCTTGACGTTTAACAACTAACCCTTCAAATGTTTGAATTCTTTTTTTGTTACCTTCTTCAATTTTAATGTAAACTTTTACAGCATCACCTGGTTTGAAATCAGGAACAATTTTTAAATTGTTTTTGTTAATTGAATTTAACAATTCTTGTCCTTTTAAATTCATGATTTTCTAATTTCCTTTATAAAATGAATCATCGTCTCAATCTTTTTTATTGATTTTTTGATTTTTAGTTTCTTTTTTAATTTCTTCTAATAATTGCTTTTGTTTCTCGTTTAAAGTGATTTTTTCTAATAAATCCGGCCTTTTTAAAAAAGTGTTTCTTAAACTTTCTTTTTCGCGCCATTGAGCAATGTTTTCATGATAACCTGATAAAAGTATATCAGGAACTGATTTGTTTTGATAAGTTTGCGGTTTAGTGTATTGAGGATATTTCAATAAACCATTTTGATGAGAGTCATTTAAATAAGATTCCTTTTTAATGACATCAGGAACTAATCTCGCAATAACGTCTATAAAAACTGTAGCCGCTATTTCGCCGCCAGTTAAGACGTAGTCGCCAATGGAAATTTCTTCATCCACATAATCTAAAACTCTAGCATCTACACCTTCATAATTACCACATAAAATAACTAAATGAGAAAAATTTTGGACATATTCAACAGCTTTTTGTTGAGTCAATACATTCCCTTGAGGAGATAATAAAATTACTCTACTTTTAGAATAAGTTTTGATCTGTTGAAGAACGTCGTAAAAAGGAGGAAATTTCAACAACATCCCTATATCTCCACTGTAAGGAATATCATCTATTTGATTGTGTTTATTATTGCTATATTTTCTTAAATCGTGAATTTCAAACTCAATTTGTTCTTTAATTTGAGCCCTTTTAATAATAGAATTATTTAAAAAACTATTAAAAAAAGAAGGAAAAATAGTAATAATATCAAATTTCATATTTATAAAAGCCTTTTTACCAACTTAAATCAACAATTAACCTAAAATATTATATTTTAGGTTAGTAAAAATATTGATTTTACGCTTGTTTATTATTTTTTTTGTATTTTTTCAATAAATTTTGAACAGTTTTTGTAGGTTCTCCACCGACTGAACGCCATTTATCAATTTTCTCAACATCTAAATTAATTAAATTTTTGAACGGTTCATAAGTTCCTAAAATCTCTAAAAATTCGCCATCTCTTTTATTTTTGGAAGTTATAGCAACTACACGATAAAAAGGTTTTTTATGAGCACCAAAACGTTGTAAACGAATTTTAACTGACATTTTTTATTACAAGCCTACTTTCTTTAAAAATACTCTATCTCATTAATTATAAAATAAAAAACCATATCTGTCAACAACTTAAATATAATAAATAATAATATTAT
>NZ_AKIN01000013.1:0-6479 GCF_000309405.1 Vaccinium witches'-broom phytoplasma str. VAC | reverse complement strand
ATAACAATATAATAACATATTTTAACCGATTATCAAACAATATCATTGAAGAAATTTATTTATTTTTATTAAGAAATTAAAAAAAGAGCCGTTATCTCTCAAAGAGAAACGGCCAGGAAAAATATTTTTTGCAATTAATAGTGGCGTTTTTGATTTTTATTCGCAGAATTAATTAAAACATATAACATCATTAAAGTTAAAATGATAATGTAAAAATTATGTTTAATCCAAGTATACATTTTAGAAGAATGAGTATTTTTAATACGATAATTTTTGATAAAATCATATATTTCTTGTTGAATTTTCTTTTCGGTAACATCTGGTTGTTGCGATTCTTTTTGCGCTACTAAAAAAGCCCCTTTAGAAATTAATTCGATGGTTTCGGTATTAGGTTGTTCTTCTAAAATATGATCGATTAAAATGTATTTATGCACCGTTGCGGATACTTTTTCTTTTAACCTTTCTTCAAAATTATTTTCATATGTATTTATTTCTTGTTGCAAAAGATCAACTATTTCTTCTAAAGAAAAATTGGTAAAAAATAAATTTTTCTTAACTTTGTTTTGTAGAATCGTTATTAAAGAGTTTTTTTCATACTCCGCTATCTCAATATGTAATTTAGGGTATATTGTTTGCCATATTTGATAAAAAAATCTATCTATTAATAAAGCGGAATTGTCTTTAATATTGGCTTTGACTTCGTCTAAAGAAAGATGGTTTTTTCTTTTCATTAAATTCACTAATTCGTTATAAACTTCTTTTTTTAAATCTGTTTGGAAATGATTGATCTGTTGAGAAGTAAAAAGCATATTATTTAATTTTAATTCTTCAATAATGCGGTTTATTTGTTGCTCTAATATTTGTTTTTTGTTAACTTCTAAATAAGTTTTAGTTTCTGACAGGAGTGCGAATTGCAGTTTCTCTAAAGTCAAAATATGAGGAGAAAATATTAAAAAATCTAATTTATCCGTAATTATCTTTTTAATTTCTAATTTATCTTTTTCTTCGATTAAAAGATTTTGAGCTACTATTTGACTAAAAACATTATTTATTAAAGGTTGTTTAATATTTTCATCTAAAAATTTCAAAATAAATTGTTCTATTTCTTCTTCGTTACTATCTATTTCTCTAGCTTTTTGTAAGATTTGCGTTTGAAAAAAAACATCACCTCTTAAAAAAGGATATTTATAGCAAAATTTATCTATTAACATGTGTGCTGTTTGTTGATTGATTTTTAATTTTTCATAGTCCCAAATTAAATAAATCTGATGAACTTTTTTCATGCCCGTTTTTAAAATTTCTTCTAAGCTGTCAATTTTGTGAATTTCTGAACGTCTTTTTGTGGAGTCTGTATTTTCCTTATCTTCAAAATAAACACCTAATAAACCTTCTGGCAAAGGGTTTTCATCATTATATGTTTTTTTGATTTTGTCTTTATCATCTGAAAATGAAATACTTTCTATTTCGTTGCTTAGATATTTATTATAACCGGCTTTTTGATATTTTTGATAATGATTATTGATTAAATCAAAATATTTCTTTTCAGAAAAGGAGAAAGGACTATCTTTGAAAAGATGTTTCAAAAGAATGTTTTTATATTCTTTCATTGTTGATAAAAAAGCCATATCAGGTTTGTCATGGGTATGTTTCTCCCAATCTACTAAAGTTTCTGATTGTGAAATTCTATCGAAAGCTAATTGTACATCAATAGGTAAAATGTTTAAATGGCGATGCATTTCAATAGCTATCCCTGCCGCTTGGTCTAAAATTTCAATTATTTTTCTTGGTGATTTTAAAAAATGATTATCGAATTTACAAATCTGTTCTATAATGTTGTTTAAATATTTATAAGCACGAACATCTAATTTATAATTTTTAGAAATCATTTTAACAAAAGTTTTCAACTCTTCTTCTTTCCAATAATTTATTTCAATCAGTTTATTAAAACGACTTAAAACGGCGATATCTATTTCATCTTTAAAGTTGGTGGCTGCTATAATAAAAACAGTTTTATCAGGATCTGTATAAATACCTTCGATTTGCGATAAAAAAGAGGAAATCATATTCCCATGGTCTGAAGTTAAACCATCAGTATTACGTTTTCTAAAAATACTTTCACACTCATCGATAAAAATAATACATGGAGAATGTTTGCGCGCTTCTTCAAAAAGGTTTTCTATAATTCTTGGTCCTTCTCCTACATAACTTCGGGAAAAATCTGCAGAAGTAACAGCGTAAAAAGGTAATCCTGATTCTTTGGCAAAAGCTTCGGCTAAATATGTTTTACCTGTGCCTGGAGGTCCGTACAACAAAACTCCTCTAGGTTGTTTTTTAACGCCCATTTTTCTATATTCTTCAGGACTCTTTAAATAAGATAAACTTTCTAAAAGTTGTTCTTTTTCCTTTTCCATTCCGATAACATCTTTAAAACTGTGTAAACGAGTAGTATCTTTTAAAAATCTAGCAGTTGCTGTTTCTGTTTGTGTTAATTTGATTCTTTCTTTGGCTTCATCTTTTAATTCTTTTTTTGTTAATTCAAATATTTCTTGATATTTGCCTACAAAAAATTGATCGCTTTTTTCTTTTTGTTTTTGTGAATTTTCAATGATGGTTTCTAATTTATCTAAAGTATTATCATAAAATTCTTTCAAATATTTAAATTCTTGATCGTTTTTTTTTAACTTTTTTTCTTGTTCTTGAATGTTAAAATAAGCAATTCTTAATTTTTCTTTAGTTTTGTCTAGTTGTGATTGATTCTCTTTTAAAATATTTTTTTGATGATTGATGGTTGTTTGCAAAGAATGTTTCTCTTTTTGACTTAAAGTTTGAAGAGTTTGAATTTCTATTTCTTTTAGCAATAATTCTTCTTCTAAATTATTTTTATCTTTTTGCAATTTTTGGATGGATTGTTCTTGTTGCGTTAAGTCTTGTTTTTGAGTTTCAATATCGCTCATTAAAGTTTGTATTTCTGCATTTAATTTATTTTTGTCTTGTTCTAAAAGATTATTTTGTTTTTCTTCATCTCTTAATTGGGTTTGCTTTCGCTCTAATTCAATATTTTTATTTTGAATTTCTTCTGATTTTTGATCTATTTTAGCAATTTGTTCTGTAATTTGTTTTTTTAGTTCATCAATATCAGTTTGCCTTTGTTCTAATTGTTGTTGATAAACTTGGATGGTTTTTTTAAGTTTTTCTATCTCTTTTTGAGATGAATCTAATTTATCTTTAGTTTGGTTTAATTGGTTTTGATTTTCTTGTAAAAGAATTTTTTGATGATCAATTGACTCTTGTAAAATTTGTTTTTCTTGTTGACTTAAAGTTTGATGATGTTTAATTTCTTCTTCTTTGGATAACAATTGTCTCTCTAAAACCGCTTTATCTGTTTGTAGCTTTTCTATGGATTCTTCTTGTTGAGATAACTTATTTTTAAAAGAATCAATATCACTAATTAAATTGTTTATTTCATTAGTTAAACGGGTTTTTTCTTCTTCTAAAAGAGTGTTTTTTTGTTCTTTTTGGGCTAATTCAGCTTGTTTATCCTCTAAAGCTTGTACTTTTTGTTTAATTGTTGTATTATTACGTTTAATTTCTTCACTTTTATCATTTATTTGGTTTTTTAAGGCAACAATATCTTCTTCTTTTTTAGCAATTTGTTCTTTATATTCTTTAATTATTGTATTAAGTTTTTCAATCTTTTTTTGGGCAACACTTAATTGTTCTTGCATTTCGTCTAATTGTTTTTGATTGTCCGCTAAAATACTTTTTTGATAATCAATGGTCCCTATTAACGTTTGTTTTTCGTATTGGCTTAAAATTTGATGGGATTCGATTTCTTGTTTTTTGGATAACAACTGATTTTCTAAAACTGTCTTATCTTTTTGCAGTTGTTGCATGGTCAATGCTTTTTGCGATAACACTTCCCTTTGAGCATCAATATTACGATTCAAATCTTTTATTTCGTTATTTAAGCGATTTTTATCTTCTTCTAAAAGATTATTTTCTTTTTCTCTTTTGTTTAATTCCTTGTTTTTATCGTTTAACTCGTTTATTTTTTGTTGGATTAATTCATCTTTGGCGATAATATCGTTTTTTTGATTAAAAATTTGCGTTCTTAAAGACAGGATGTCTTCTTTATAATTATCCAACTTATTTTGTTGTTCTTGCATTAACAAATTAAGCCTTTCGACGGTTGTTTGAGTTGAACTCAATTGTTCTTGCGTTTCATCTAATTTTTTTTGTTTGTCTTTTAAAAGGTTTTGTTGGGTTTCGATAAAGGACAATAAACTTTGTTTTTCTTCATTTTGTAATTTTTGTTGAGATTGGATTGCACTAATTTCTTCTGTTAACCTTTGTTCTATGCCTGTTTTTGCTCTTTGAAGAGAAACGATCTCTTGTTCTTGGGAAGATAAAATATTTTCTTGTCCTTTGATATTTTGAATTAATTGATCAATTCTTTTTATTAATTTTTTTTTTTCTTGTTCGTTGGAAAGATTATTTTGGTTTGCCAAGAGCAATTGTTCTTTAACTGTGTTTAGTTCTCTTATTTTGTCGTCCATATCTTGTGCCTGTCGTTTAATAAGGTCTTTTTGATAGTGTATTTTAGTTTCTAAGTGATTTATTTCATGTTTTTGTTGATTGATGATTACTTGTTTTTGTGTATATAAATCTTGATATTTCTCATCGGGATAGAATTAATGCGTTTTACCGTTTAAAATGGGTTTATTACACTAAGCCCCCCACACCACCGTACGAGCAAGTTTCCAAGCATACGGCGGTTAAAATAGTGTGTTAATATTGATTTCTCTTAAAAAAATAGGAGTCATTTATAAGTTTAAATGTTTTTTAAAAAAAAATAATATAGCCTTACTATTTTTTCATCTTTCGCCTTGTAAGGGTCGTTATCCCTCTCCTTGGTGAGTCAGTATATTGATGCATTTCAGCATTAATTGTCAATTTCTCACGACTACTATGATTCTGCTTCTCCCTTGACAACAACCTTAACAACTATCAAGTTGAAAAAGGGTTCTGTTTTAGGGAAATAGAAGTTACTCAAAATATCTACGTAATCAATTTAGGCGAGCTGACCTGAGCAATTATATCTTATCTGACATAAAATATTTTCTGACAGGTAAGGTTTGAGGTGAGAATTAACTCCATCATCTAGAACGATGACAATGATTTTAACATACGAATTAAAATACGTTAAAAGACCTCAAAATTGTTGATATAAAAGACAATAACGCTATTTTTATCTACAAGTTATGTATTTGTAACCCTTTTGGTTGCTCTTAGCTCCTTTTCAGAAGTTATCCGTGTTGATCGTTTGCTCTTGCGTCTTCTGGTTGGATCAAAGGATGACCCTCATTTACGCTTTTATTTTCTGCTGTAATTTATAATTCTTTCGTTTTATAGACCGAAAATATGAGTTAGACCATCATTGCAGGTCCAGCATTTCGTTATTTATGCTGATATTTAGGCATCTTTCTCGCCCTAATTCTTCTTTTAATCTTTTTATTTCTTGTTGGTTAGCTTGTATTTGTGGTTGTAAACTTTTTTTATAACTTTCGCTACTTTGAACGAGAGGATTTTGATTTATGATTTTAATTACTTCTTCCAAAGACATCACTTGACTTAATGTGTCAATTAAAAATTGAATATGTTTTTTAGAAACAAAGATCATATTAGCTGGTTGCCAATTGCGCCAAGAATACCCTTTTCCGCCTTGAAAATTGTTTTGTTTATGTTGTAAATATGTTTGATAATTTTTTAAATCATTGGCGTTTCCGACAAATACAAAAAGATATTCATTAGGGTCAAAAACGGTCGTAGCAATTGTATTACTAAACTCTTCTACAATATTATAATTTTCTAAGGTTTGAAAAAGAAAATCAATGTTTTTCTTGTCTTTTTCCTGAAAATTATAATATTCCTTGTCTATTTGTTCGAAAATCATTTTAATAACATGTTCTAATAAACGTTGATTAAAAGCTGCGTTTTTGCTGAACGGCAACATTGTTTTAATTTTTTCTATAGAAGGGTAAAGAATAGGGGAAACTGTTTTTTTCGTTTCTGGTTGTTTATTATGATAAGGAGTGATTCCGTATATAGGACTTATTAATGAAAAGGTTAGAAAGATGACAAAATATTTCCAAACCTTTTTTCTTTGAATTGACATATTTTTTTTAATGCTTTCTAATGAAAATTAATATCCTCTAAAAATGAAAATATTATTTTTGTAATTGTCTCTTTAATGGATTGTATAAAACAATAGATATGTAGTAAAAAAACCATAAAAATGCATTTTATGGAATTTGTGAGAAAGTTGTCTCATTTATAGAATAAAAAAATTTCTTGATTTCAAAAAAATGAATTCGCCCCTCTTTGAAGGGAATAATATTTTAATCCAGTTAGAACAAATTTAATATATATATATTCACACCTTTCTAATAAAAATATTTACATATCATTATAATTATATC
>NZ_AKIN01000014.1:0-3520 GCF_000309405.1 Vaccinium witches'-broom phytoplasma str. VAC | reverse complement strand
AGAAAAATATACTTTTTTAAATAAAAAATTAATGATTTGGAACATAAAAACAGACCAAATGAATCAATTTTGTTTTATTTTTCAGAAAAAAAGAGAAATAACTTTTCTCTATGTAATAAAAATTTTAATAAAAATTAATAAAAAACTTATTTGATCAAAGATTCAACAAGTTGTATGATTGCCATAGCGGCGGCGTCGCCTTTACGAGGTTCAGTTTTGATAATTCTAGTATAACCGCCCGGTCTGTCTTGATATCTGGCAGATAATTCGTTAAATAATTTTTGTAAAACAGTTTTATTTTCATCTATTTTTTCGTTAAACATTAAAAGAGATGCTTGTCTTCTTGCGTGTAAAGTGTTTTTTTTACTTAAAGTTATAGATTTTTCAACTGCTCTTCTCAATTCTTTAGCTTTAGAAAAAGTAGTTACAATTTGTTCGTTCGCAATCAAACTGGAAACTAAACTTCTTAATAAAGATTTTCTTTGAGGGGTAGTACGTTTTAATTTACTGTAAACCATTTTTTAATTTTAACCCACTTTCTAAAAAAATATTTTATTTGTCGTTTATTAGCATATCGAAACGAAGTTCTAATTTATTCATTTTTGCTTTTAATTCATTAAAAGATTTTGTACCTAAACTATTTAATTTAGAAATATCTTTTTCTTTTTGACTCACTAATTCTTTTACAGTATTAATTCCTGATTTTTTCAAACTATTTAATAGTCTCACGGACAATTCTAATTGTTCGATTTTCAAATCTAAAGCATGATTGTAATTTTCAATTTCTGCTTCATAAATAAAGTCATTTTGTTGTTCTTGTTCGCATAATTTAACTAAAACATTAAAATGATCTGTTAAAATTTTAGAAGCTGTAGATAAAGCTTGTTTAGCGGTAATAGCTTTATTAGTTTCGATATCAACTACTAACTCTTCTTTGTTACCTAACTTTTGTTCCACAGTGTAAGTTGTTTTTACAACTGGTGTATATAAAGAATCGATCGCTATAACTCCAAATTGACTTTTATTAAAAACCTTGTTACTCGCAGCACTTTCATAACCAATGCCTCTTCTTACTGTCGCTTCCATACGGAAACGAGTGTTTTCTGATACATGAGCTATTACTTGATCTTTATTAATGATATTAACTCCATCAACAACATTAAAATCTGCAGCTGTTACTGTTTTTTCACCTGTAATATCGATTTTCAACTTTTGTTCAAAATCTTCATCTTGGGAATCAACAGCAATAACGACTTTTTTTAAATTTAAAATGATAGTCATAATATCTTCATAAACACCATCCATAACGGTAAATTCATGTTCTACACCATCAATGTGAACGTTTACAATAGCGGCGCCTGGCAAAGAAGATAATAAAACTCTTCTCAAAGAATTTCCGATTGTAGTTCCGTATCCTTTTTCTAAACGTTGGATAACGAATCTTTTATCAAAATCATCATCATTTTCATTGTCAACTAACATAATAGGTCTTAAAAATTTTAATTTTTTCATTTTCTACTCCCTTAATTAACCACGAGGACGTTTAGGCGGTCTACAACCATTATGAGGAACAGGAGTAACATCTTTAATAGCAGTAATTTCTAAACCTGATTCTTGTAAAGAACGAATAGAAGTTTCTCTACCTACTCCTGGACCTTTAATAAAGACTTCAACCTTTTGCATTCCTTGAACTTTAGCCAATCCTGCTGCTTTTCTAGCTACTTGTTGAGCTGCAAAAGAAGTTGATTTTCTGCTACCTTTAAAACCTAAAGAACCTGCACTGCTCCAAGTGATTACATCACCTTCTAAATCGGTAATAGTCAATATAGTATTATTAAAAGTAGTATGAATATGAGCTATACCCAAAGGAACATTTTTTTTAATTTTTTTACGCTTTATGCGTTTTTTTTGAACCATTTATTATCTCCCTCTTTTAGCGTTCTTATTGCTTTTTTTATCTTTATTAACGCTTGAAGCCGGTTTTTTACGATTTTTCTTAGCTGTCTTAGCGTTGTTTCTAGTTTTTTGCCCTCTTACTGGTAATCCTTTACGGTGGTGTATTCCTCTATCGCAACCGATTTCCATTAAGCGTTTAATATTTACTAAAGCAGTCTCACGTCTTAGAGCTCCTTCGCTCATTTTACTTAATTCATTTCTTATGCGGGATAATTGTTCTTCAGTTAAATCTTTAACGCGAATATTTTCATCTATATTTAATTCGCTTAAAATTTGCTGAGAAGTTTTACGTCCAACACCATAAATATAAGTAAGCGAAATCACTACTCTTTTATCGCGAGGAACATCTATTCCTGCAATTCTTGCCATTTACAAACTCCTTTCCAAATTACCCTTGTCTTTGGTTATTACGACGATTTTTTTTATTTATAATATAAACTCTTTTTTTGCGACGTACAATGATGTCATCAGCACTACGTTTTTTAACAGAAGCTCTAACTTTCATTTTAAATATCTCCTTTTATTTAAAAAAATATTATTATCTTTTATCGATATAACGATAAACAATACGTCCTTTAGAATCTACTTTAACTTTATCACCTAACAAAATACGAATGTTATTGCTACGTATCTTTCCTGAAATATGAGCAATAATACTTTTTTTATTAGAAAGTTCTAATTTAAATTTAGCATTAGGCAAAATGCCAACTACTATAGCATCATCAAATTCAATAATATTTGGATTAACCATATTTATTTTTATTTTCCTATTTCTTTGTTTATGTTAATGTTAAAATTTCATATCCGCTTTCGGTCACTAAAACTGTGTGTTCAAAATGAGCACTTAAACTTTTATCTGCTGTTATAACAGTCCAACCGTCATTCAATATTTTAACTTCTTTAGTGCCTAAAGTAAACATAGGTTCAATGCAAAAAGTCATTCCTGGTTGTAAGATATAATCTTTATCAACAAAATCAAAATTAAAAATATAAGGTTTTTCATGCAATTGCAAACCAATTCCATGTCCTGAAAAAACCTCAACTATACCGTATTTATTCTTTTTACCAATTTCAAAAATAGCTGCAGAAATATCAGAAATGCGATTTCCTGGTTTAACTTGTTCTATTCCAGCGAATAAAGACTTTTCAGTGTTTTCCAAAAGAGTTGCTACTTTTTTAGAAACTTTACCTATGGTGTAAGTCCAAGCTGAATCAACATAATATCCTTGATATTTGATACCCATATCAATCGTAATGATATCGCCTTTTTTTAAAATTTGTTTTTTAGATGGTATTCCGTGCACGATAGCTTCATTAACCGAAGTGCACATATAACCATCAAAACCTTTATAACCTTTAAAAGCGGAAACCACTCCATGTTTTTCAATTAATTCACGAGCAATCATATCTAAAGCAAAAGTAGAAACACCTTCTTTCAAAGAAAGGATTAATTCTTTTCTTATAGAAGATAAAATTTGACCTGCTTTTCTCATTATAGCAATTTCATTCTCTGATTTAATTATTATCATAAAGGGTAACCTGCCTTAAATCTAAACATAATGAT
>NZ_AKIN01000015.1:0-3009 GCF_000309405.1 Vaccinium witches'-broom phytoplasma str. VAC | reverse complement strand
TTTTAACGATATTAAAATAATATGTTAAATAATTATTATTTTCTAAAGAAAGATTGTTAAAGAATGAAAAATATCATGAAAAAATCAGCGAATTTCTTAACTGTTTTTCGTATCTTGTTGGTTTTTTGTATGTTACCTTTAATGGTTATGATTTTAAATATAAAAAAAACACATCCAGATGGTGTAGAAACAACGCTAAGTTTATGTTTTAATTTGATTTTTATCATTGCAGCTATTACCGATTATCTTGACGGTTATATAGCTAAAAAATTCCAACAACAAACAGTTTTTGGAAAATTTTTTGACCCAATAGCTGATAAGTTGCTTGTTATTATCACTTTTTTTCACATATATTTGTTAAGTAAACATAAATTTTTATTACCTGAAAAAAACGATAATAAAAGCGTTGAAACAGGAATCGTCATTATTATAATAGCCACTATTATCAGAGATTTGATCATTACGGGAGTACGTTTGGTCGCTGTTGAAAAAAAACATATTATTTCCGCTTCTTTTTTAGGAAAATTAAAAACTGTTTTCACTTTTATAACTATTATTTTTTTATTATTTGTTCAACAAATATACCGGTATATTTGGGAACCTTTTGTAAAATTATCAATAAGTTATTTTATTAATTTTTTATCAGGCATAAACATTTTTTTAATAGTCGTTTCAGGAATGTTTTATATAATTAACAATTTTAAATTTATTAGATCTAATTTCGTCCAAAACTAACTCTATCTCTACTCAATATAACTAAAAAAATATTTATATTAAAATATATCGAAAATAACCAAAGGAATGAAACAAAATTATGAATAACGAAAAAGTTAAAAACGAAAAAAGCAAAATAGAAAAAACTAAACAAGAAGCGAAGACAAACGAAGAAAATAAAGAAGTGATTGAAAAAACAATTAAAGAAATTGAACAACGTTTCGGCAAAGGGAGCATTATGAAGTTAAATTCGGAACAAACTGATAAAATCCAAGTTATTCCGACTGGTTCTTTAACTTTGGATATTGCTTTATCAATCGGTGGTTTTCCTAAAGGCCGTATTATTGAAATTTTTGGACCTGAAAGTTCTGGAAAAACAACTTTAACTTTACACGCAATAGCGGAAGCTCAAAAACAAGGAGGGAATGTCGCTTTTATCGATGTGGAAAACGCTCTGGACCCTAATTACGCTAAAGCGATAGGAATAGATTTAGATAATTTCATTATTTCTCAACCAGATTCAGGCGAAAAAGCTTTAGATATCGTCGAATCTTTAATTAAAAGCGAAAATTTCAGTTTAATAGTTGTGGACTCTGTGGCTGCTTTAGTGCCGGAAGCTGAATTAAAAGGTGAAAGCGGCGATTCTTTTATGGGTCTTCACGCCAGAATGATGGGACAAGCAATGAGAAAGCAATCGGCTATCGTTTCTAAAACTAACACTATCGTGATTTATGTGAATCAATTAAGAGAGAAAGTGGGAGTTATTTACGGCAGTCCTGAAGTAACTCCAGGCGGTAAAGCTTTAAAATATTTCGCTTCTTTAAGACTAGATATTAGAAAGTCTGAATTCATCAAAGAAGATGGTACTTTTATTGGTATTCGTTCCAATGTTAAAGTAGTGAAATCTAAGGTTTCTTCTCCTTTCAAAGTTGCTCAATTAGAAATTATGTACGGAAAAGGAATTGCTAAAGAAGGTGAAATTTTAGATTTAGCGGTTGATCTTGAATTAGTCCAAAAAAGCGGCGCTTGGTATAGTTATCAAAATAAACATATCGGTCAAGGAAAAGAAAAAGCTAAAGAATTTTTATTACAAAACCCTGAAATAGCGAAATCTTTAGAAGAACAAATTAAAAAAAGTTATAAATTGCTATAAATAAATATCCTGTTTAAAAAAAATTTAACAATAGAAAGGTCTTTATATGAAAGAAACAAACAACCTTTTTAAAGGGGCGAATTGGAATAAATTAGAAGACGAGTTTACACAATATTTTTATGAACAAAATTTAAGTCAATTTTGGCGTCCTGAAGACATCAGTCTTCAAAGCGATTTAATTGCTTGGCAAGCACTCTCTCCTGAAGAAAAAAAAGCTTATTCAAGAAATTTATTAGTTTTGACTTTTCTAGATACTTATCAAGGTGATATCGGTATGCCGGTTATTCTTCGTTCTTGCTTACCTTATGAACATCAAAAAAAAGCGACCCTTAATTTCATGGGAGCAATGGAAAATGCTGTTCACGCGAAAAGTTATTCTAATATTTTTATGACTTTTTTAAATAAAGAAGAAATCAATCAATTATTCGCTTGGGGCGAAGAACAAAAAAATTTACAAAACATTTTAAATATTATTGTCGGCATTTACGAAGATTTAGAAAAAAAAATCGTTATTAATAAATATGAAAACGAACAAAGTGATAATAAAACTTTTAACGAAATTAAATGGAAAAGCATGGTTGCTTCTGTTTTTCTTGAAACTTGGTTGTTTTACAGTGGTTTTTATTATCCTTTATATTTCTACGGTCAAGGTCAATTGATGCAAGCTGGAGAAATGATTAACTTGATTATCCGAGATGAAAGTGTTCATGGCGTTTATGTAGGTCGTTTAGCTAAAGAATTATATTATAACTTTTCCAAAGAACAAAAAACATATTTAAAAAAATGGTTAGATGATTTATTGGACAATTTATATGAAGAACAAAAATCTTTAGCTCATGAAATTTATCAAGAAGTTGGTTTGATAGAAGATGTTAACACCTTTGTTCGTTATAACGCTAATAAAGCGTTAATGAATTTAGGTTTCGAACAAAAATTCCCTCAAGAAAATATTAATCCTGTAGTTTTAAACGGACTTAATACTGAAACTAAAACTATGGATAACTTTTCCATGAGAGGGAATGGTTACCAAAAAATGAAATCAGAAAGCCTCAAAGACGAAGATTTTATTTTTTAAAAAATCTTTCCTTAAAATAGATATTATTAAAAAATTCTTATTAAATAACTTGTTGTTTTTTATAAAA
>NZ_AKIN01000016.1:0-8525 GCF_000309405.1 Vaccinium witches'-broom phytoplasma str. VAC | reverse complement strand
AAAATAATAACTGAAATATTATAACATATTTACATCATTAACAAAGACACTAATTCAAAAAAACAGTCATTAAAGGATTTCTTTAAAAGAATCAAAAGAAATTTCGATAGGAGTAGCTCTTCCGAATAAATCAATTTCAACAATAATTTTATCTTGATTATGATCTACAAAAGATACTTTACCAGTTTGACCAGCAAAAGAACCGTTAGTGATTTCTACCTGTTTACTAATTAAATAATCATAATTAGGCCTAGTGATGATCCCCATTTTTAATAAAATAGGTCTTATTTCATTATCACTCAAAGGAACGGGTTTAGAACCGCCTCCTCTAATAGAACCTAAAAAACCAGTTACTTTCGGAATGTTTCTTACCACAAACCAAGAATGATCAGTCACAACCATTTTAACAAACACATAACCAGAATAGATTTTTTTCTCTCTTATTTGCTTAGTGCCGTCGGCTTTAGTTTTATAATAAGTCTCTTTCGGACAAATAGCGTCTAAAATTAAACTAGAAATACCAACGCCGCTATCAGCAATTCTTAATAAATCTTCTTTAACAGAATTTTCATAACCTGAATAAGTTTGAATGATATACCATTTAGCTTCATTATCGTTGTTTTTTTTGCTGTGTTGCTTTTCTTGCGTTTTATTATTAACAACTTTATCTATTTCTTTTTCTTTTGTATCTATCATATTCAAACACCCTAAAATTAATATAATTTATTTTCTATTAAATATTATAATCTTATTTATTTTGAAAATACCCACTATATTTAGAAATATAGTCTTTATAAAGCGTTTCAAAGATTGTATTCATTGTTACTAAAATCAAGATAAAAATTAAAACCTGTATAATTTGGAAAAAAATTTGCGTACTTGTCGGTAAGCTAACCGCTTTCATGCCTTTCATAGTTTTTCTCATCAAAAAAACAACACTTAATAAGAAAATCGCTAGAGCAGTACCAAATAAGACTTTATATAATGATTTTTCTTGATCTTGTTTCATAAAATCGCCAAAAAAGCCCATAAATACCATAGTCACAACGATCAAAAAAACATTGATCAAACTGTATTCTTGTTTGATTATTTTAAACAAAGGATTTGCGTGTTTTTCTTCTTTATTTTTATACGACATAAAAACTCCTCTAATTTAATATTTGATTTATCTAGATTCTTCATGTAAAACGTGTTGTTTACAGTGAGGACAATATTTCTTCAAAGTCAAACGATTACTTCTATTATGAGCATCAGTATGATAATTACGATTTAAACATACAACACATATTAAAATATTTTTTTTAGTCATTTTTCAGAATCCTTCTTTTTTCAAAAGATAAAAAATAAATTTAAGTAAATCAAAATATATCCTCTTTATTTTAACATATTTTTTGAAAATTAACGAAATATATTATTTTATTTCATTTGTAAACCGAACATAATCACAGCCGCAGCTACACTAACGTTTAAAGAATTGATTTTTCCACTCATAGGAATCCGTACTAAGTAGTCGCAATTTTTCTTCAATAAGAGTCTAACCCCGATGCCTTCATTGCCCAAAATAATAGCAAAAGATTCGTTTTGAGGAATTTCTTTAAACACCAATTCTGCTTTCATATCGGTTCCAATTACCTTAATAGCGTATTTTTGCAATTGTAAAATAGTGTGGTGTAAATTATTAACTAAAAAAATATTAACGTATTCTAAAGCTCCACTAGAGGTTTTAGCCACTGTTCCGTTTAAAAGAACTTGGTGTTTTTTACCTATAATAACGCCGTCAAAATTAGCAGCTTCCACGCTTCTTAAAATCGCTCCTAAATTGTGAGGATCATGTATTTCGTCTAAAATTAAAAATTTTTGTTTTTTATCGGTCGATAAATAATCCACTAAATTTTTATAAGTATAATCTTGGACTTCAGCAACAACTCCTTGGTGTTGAATGCTTTGCGCTTTTTCGTTTAATTGGTGTTTATTTAACATCTCATATGTCAGATTATGGTTTTTTAAATGGTTTAAAAACGCTTTGTCAGTCATTTTTGCATCAATGTATATCTTATAAATGGGTCGTTTAGCGTTAATAGCTTCTTTGATGATATTTTTTCCATAAATAATCATGGTTTTAATTCTTTCCTTGAAATTACGTTGATAAGCATTATTTATTAAACAATTTCTGTTTAAAAGCAGTTAATTGTTTAATAAATATCATGCCTAAAACCAAAATAATATTGATAATAGCTAAAAGTATAAAAGCCGTTAAATGCTCATATATTTTATCAGTAATATTGAACAATGCTTGTTTGAATTCTCTTTTTCTGAAGAAAGTACAATATCCAAAGAGTAAAAAACCTAAAACCATAACGTGAAATAATAATGTTTTCCATTTATTAAAAGGAAGACAGTTCTTAAAAAACAAGAAACAGAAATTAAAGGAAGTGATTAACATTAACAAGACCGAAACATTATCATGCCTATTCGTCTGATCGTCCCATTTCAAATGCAATAAGTAAATATAATTAAAAGCAATTAAAGAAGCGAAGAAAAAAGCGTTTTTTAAAATGTTGCTTAAAAATTTTTTATTCAAAGGTTTATCGTTAGGTTCTAAAGATAAAAAGAAAGACGGGGTTCCGATGAAAAAGATATCAATTAAATTCCATTTTAAAGGATCAAAAGGAAAAATTATACCATCCATTGAAGAGTAATAATTGTGGAAAATAGTAATGACTGCTAATAAAAAAGATAAAATAGATTTTACTAAAAATAAAACTGAGTTTTTTTCTAAATTATTAATTACTCTTCTACCTTCAGAAACAACTTGCGGTAAAGAACTAAAGTTAGAATCAATTAAAACTAAATTAGCTACATTTTGAGCTGCTGGGCTACCAGAAGCCATAGCAATCGACATATCTGACTCTTTAAAAGCTAAAATATCATTAACACCATCGCCAATCATCGCGACTTTTTTATTATCTTGTTTCAAAGTTTTAATTAAAATTTGTTTTTGTTCTGGCGTTGCTCGCCCAAAAACATCGTATTTATGAGCTATTTTAATTATTTCTTTTTCGCTTAGACCAGCTAAATTTATAGCTTGTTTTTTACTTTCAATAATGCCTATTCTTTGGGCGATATAAGAAATAGTAGAAGGATTATCACCAGAAATGATTTTCATTTGAATGCCTAAATTTTTAAAATAAGTCACAGTATCAAAAGCATCTGCTTTAATTTTATCTTCTAACATAATTAAGGAAACGGCTTGATATTCAGTATTATGATCAATTTTTTCTATACTTTCATTAGTTTGAGCTAATAATAACACTCTATAACCCATTTTAGCGTGTTTTTCGACATCTTTTTCGATTGTAGCAAACTTTTTTTTGAAAATAATTTCCGGAGCTCCTAAAAGAAAAGTGCCTTCTTGCTCAAATTCTACGGCGCTATATTTTCTTAAACTAGAGAAAAACTCAATCTTTTTGATTTTATGATTCCCTTTAGGAGAGTCCTCATTATTTACAAATTCATAATGTAGAGCTTTTTGCGTTGGGTTATCATCCGGAAAAGAGCTAATAATACTAATCATTAAATCTTCAGAAACGTTTTTAGCTTCCGGATAAGAATAAACTTCTTTGACTTCCATAGTTCCATCAGTAATAGTGCCAGTTTTATCTAAACATAAAATATCTACTTGGGTTAACACCTCAATCCCGAATAAATCTTTCATATAAGCGTTCTTTTTCGCTAAATTAACGAAACCAACCGCTAAAGACAGGCTAGTCAATAAGAATAAACCTGAAGGCATCATTCCTATCATAAAACCACTTAAACCTAAAAGAAATTCTGATTCAGCGCGAATGTGAGATTCGTAAGAAAAATAAAAGATAAAAGTAGTAGGGATTAATAAAATCATTATCACCATGACTAAATTAGCGAAATTTTGCATTAAAGGGGTTTTGATGTTTTTATATTTTTTTGCTTCATGGGTTAATTTAGAAATATACATCTCATTGCCCACAGCCGTAATTTCCGCACAAGCACGTCCAGAAACAACATAACTACCGGAATATAAAAAATCGCCTTTACTTTTGAAAACAGATTTAGATTCTCCTGTTAAAAAAGATTCGTTTACTTCTAAAGCGCCTTCAACGATTTTAGCATCTGCTACAATCTGAGCCCCTAATTCTAAAAATAAAAGGTCTTTAACTACTACTTCATTCATAGAAGCTGACTTTAAAACACTATCGCGCACTACATAAGTATCATTAGACATTAACAAAGAAATCTTATCTAAAACTCTTTTAGCCTTAATTTCTTGGACAATGCCTAAAGATAAATTTAAACAATTAACTAATAAAAACAATAATTGATCATATCTTTTAATCGAAATAATAATAATAAACAGGATTAAAACTAATAAATTCAACAAAGTGAAAACATTAGAAACAATAATATCTTTCACACTTTTACTATTCTTATCTTTTTTAAGATTTTTTTTTCTTTCTTGTAGTTGTTTTTCTGCTTCTGCTTGCGGAAGCCCTGTCAGGTTAAAAAATTTGTTATCAGTTTTTTTATTCATAATCATAACCTACCGTTTTTGATATCGACTTTATCATGTTTTTGGAAAAAAGATGTTTTTTTCAAATAAAACTTTTTTCTTCTAAAAGTTTTCTTAAAAGGTCTGCTTGTTTAAAATCTTTGTTTTGTCTCGCTTGAAGCCATTTTTGATAAAGAGTTACATCTTGGGGAGTAATATTTTTTAAAGGTAAAGAAATACCTAAATGTTGAAACAAATATAATAAAGTGTTTTGTAATTCGGACATTTCGGTTAAAACATAAGTTTTATTCAATTCTTTGATAATTTGATCTATGAGTGTGACCACATTAGGAGTATCAAAATCATTTTGCATCAACTGATGAAATTGTTGTAAATAAGCTAATTTTTTACTAGAAGTCTTTGTATGATTCATTTTTAATTGAAAATTGTTTTTATTTAAAGTATAAACTATTTTATGATATTTAGTTTGTATAGGTAAAAGCAATTCATAACTAAAATTAATAGGTTGTAAGTAATGATGTGATAAAAAAAAGAATTTAATCACGTTAGCTTCAAAATCTTTTAACACATCTTTCGCTAAAACAACGTTATTTAAGGATTTACTCATTTTTTGTTTTTGGTAATCCACCCGTCCTATATGAACGAAAAAATTAGTTAAAGGTTTTGTTTGACTAGCTAAAAACTGAGCTTGTTCATTTTCATGATGAGGAAATTTCAAATCATTGCCACCGCCGTGAATATCAATAGTAGTTTTAAAAATATCTTTAATCATGACAACACATTCGGTATGCCAACCAGGTCGGCCTAAGCACCAAGGACTTTCGTATTGAACACCTGTGTCGGTTTTTTTCCATAAAATAAAATCTTCAACATTTTCTTTTTGAGGATCTAACTCTTTACGAGTATTTTTTTTCAATTTAGTTAAATCTTGTTTACTTAAACTACCGTAATTATCAATTAAATTAACACGAAAATAAACGCCTTTGCTAGTTAGATAAGCATAGCCTTTTTGAATTAAATCTTGGATAAAAATGATAATAGACTTGATATAATTGGTTACCAAAGGAAATTTATCAATAGTATCAATATCTAGTTTTTTTAATAAAGTAAAAAAAGCTTGAATATAATGTTGAGAAATTTGGGCTTCTGTGGCGTCGTTAGCTAAAGCGGTTTGAATTATTTTATCATCTACATCCGTAATATTAACGACTAATTTAACATTAAAATCTAATAAAGTAAAATATCTTTTCATCATATCAAAAAAAATTAAAGGTTTAATATTGCCGATATGAAGGTGATCATAAACAGTTGGACCACAAACATAAATATTAACTTCATTTTCATTTAAAAGGGTAAAATTTTCTTTTTTTTGGGTTAATGAATTATAAATTTTCAACATGATATTCCTTTTACTTTTTAAAATAAGATATTTGTTAATTAATGATTGTTTTTTTATCAGATAATTTTTTAACTTAATAAATCAATTCTTTTCAGATAAGAGGCTTAAAATAGTTTGGATATTTTTTAAAACAGTTTCTTTCCCTAATAATTCTAAATAAATAGGTAAATGTGGGCCATTCATTTGTAAAGTAGATGCTATACGAATTAAAATAAATAAATGTTTACCTTTTAAAGGGGATTGTTGTTCTAAGCTAGCGATACTTTCTTTGATGTTAACAGAATCAAAATTTTCTAACTTATATAATATATTATATATAATTTGCACCAAGTTAAAACCTTTATTTTCTTTAATAAAGATTAAAAATTCTTCTTTAACTTCTTTCGGTTCTACAAAAAATCTTTGGTATAAGTGTACTATTTCTGCTAGATAACTAATTCTACTTTGAAATAAAGACACTATTTTGGTTAATTTCTCCTGAGAAATAACAATCTTGGCTTGGTTAAAAAAAACGGCTGTTCGAGAAACTAAATCCACAAGAGTCATTTTTTTCAAATATTGGCTATTAATGAAGGATAATTTGAGTACATCAAAAATAGCGGGCGCTTTAATAAAGCGTGTTTTATCAAATAAAGACACCATTTCTTCTAAAGAAAAAATAGTTTTATTGCTTTTAGGGGCGAAACCTAAGAGAAACAAGAAATTAAATAAAGCTTCTGGAACATAACCTAAAGACATGTATTTTTCAATAAATTGAATTACATTCTTATCTCTTTTACTGAGTTTCTTTTTCTGTTCGTTTAAAATTAAAGAAATATGGGCAAAAGTAGGTATTTTCCACCCAAATGCTTGATAAATCATCATTTGTTTCGGAGTATTGGTAATATGTTCTTCGCCGCGGAAAATATGAGAAATCGCCATTAAATGGTCATCTATCACTACAGCATAATTATAAGTCGGATAACCATTTTCTTTCATAATGATCCAGTCTTCAATTTCTTTGCTATCAAAAGATAAAGAACCTCGAATTAAATCTTTAAACTCATATTTGGTTTCAGCAGGAACTTTAAAACGTACTACATATTTAGAATTATCATTTTGATATTCTTTGTAAGCCAATTTTTTATCTAACAATATTTGGGTATACTTTTGATAAAACGTTAATCTTTCGGATTGTCTATAAGGCCCTAAAGGACCTCCGATATCAGGCCCTTCGTTCCATTTGATACCTAACCAATTTAACTGTTCTAATTGTTTTTTTTCACTTTCAGCGACGTTTCTCGCTAAATCAGTATCTTCAATTCTAATAATTAATTCACCTTGATAACGCGTAGCGAATAAATAGTTAAATAAAGCAGTTCTGGCGTTACCGATATGTAAAAAACCGGTCGGACTTGGGGCGTAACGCACTCTTATTTTTTGCATCTACTTTCTCCTTCTAATAAACTCATTATATAATAAATTATTTTAATAAAGTTTTTTAAAATTAAAAAAGAGCCTTTTTTAAAAGGCTCCTCATGCTTGTAAAAATATTATTAAGAAATAAATTAACGTTTGGAAAATTGAGGCGCACGACGAGCTTTTTTTAAACCGTATTTTTTACGCTCAACACAACGTGAATCTCTAGTCAATAAACTAGCTTTTTTTAAAATAACTCTTAAATTAGGTTCGACTTCTAATAAAGATCTAGCAATGCCTAAACGGATCGCTCCACTTTGGGAAGTTATTCCGCCGCCGTGAACATTCGCAACCACATCATATTTTTCTAAAGTATTAGTTAAATTTAAGGGTTTTAACGTTTCTAAACGAGTTTCTTGAGAAGGGACATAATTAGCAAAATCTCTTTTATTAATTTTAATTTGTCCTGTGCCAGAAGTTAAAATAACTCTCGCTACAGAACTTTTACGTCTGCCTGTTCCAAAATATTGATTTTTCTTCATTTTCATTATACCTCTAACGCTTTAGGTTTTTGTGATTCGTGCCTATGCGATTCGTTAGCATAAACAAATAATTTTTTACGCATTTGGCGTCCAAGTTTAGTATGCGGTAACATGCCGAAAACAGCTTTCTCAATGATTAAAGTAGGAGTTTTTTTCAACATATCAGAAACCATTACTTTAGTTAAACCACCTGGATAACCTGAATGTCTGTAATAGGTTTTTTGTTCCCATTTTTTACCTGTTAAATGGATTTTAGAAGCATTGATAACTGCTACATAATCGCCATTATCCATATGAGGAGTATAATGAGTTTTACCTTTGCCTTTTAAAACAGAAGCTACTTTAGTTGCTAAACGTCCTAAAGTTTTTCCTTCAGCGTCTACTATATACCATTTTCTTGTCACCATTTGATCGTTAACGCTAATAGTTTTATTGTTTAATTTTAATTCTTTTTTTTGTTCTACGTTTGTGTTATTCATGAATAATAATATTGCTCCTAGAAAAATTTTATATTTTAAAATTTTTTTATCCAAATTTTAAAATTGCGAAAAATGATTAAATGTACTTATTAATTATAATACATTGCTGTTAAAATGTCAACTTGCTTTGTAAAAAAAATCAAATAAAAACAAAAAAATAA
>NZ_AKIN01000017.1:0-4678 GCF_000309405.1 Vaccinium witches'-broom phytoplasma str. VAC | reverse complement strand
AAAAAATATTATTAAAAATATTAAATCTTTGTTTTATAAGTCCGGCATTGTTGATTTTTACATTAGTGGACGTAGTAAAAATATTTATAGTATTTATAAAAAGATGAACCAAGGGCAAGTTAGTTTTGACGAAATTTTTGACTTATTAGCGGTTCGTATTATTGTGGATAAATTAGATGTATGTTATCAATGTTTAGGTATTGTTCATGCTCATTATTCTCCTTTACCAAGGAGATTTAAGGATTATATCGCTGTTCCAAAGCCTAATTTATACCAAGCCCTTCATAACACGGTTTTAGCCAAAGATGGTTCTATTTTTGAAATCCAAATCAAAACTAAAGAAATGGATGAAATTGCCGAAAAAGGAATCGCCGCCCATTGGGGCTATAAAGAAAACAAAGTTTATTCCAAAGACAATAAACAGTTGGAAATAACGCAAAAACTAAGATGGTACCAAGATTTAATTAAAATCACCAAAGATACTAAATATAAATCTCTACAAAATTCCAAAACTTTCGTAGATTCTATTAAAAATGATATTTTAAGCGAAAATGTTTATGTTTTTACACCGAAACAAGAAGTATTCGCATTTCCAGAAGGTTCCACGCCTATTGATTTTGCTTTCCGTATCCATTCTATGATTGGTTTTACCATGACAGGCGCTATTGTGAACGAAAAAATCGTTCCTCTTGATTATAAGCTGAAAAACGGCGATATTATCTCTATTAAAACAAATAAAAACGTTTTTAGAGCGCATAAGGATTGGTTGAGGATAGCGAAAACTTCTTATGTTAAAAAATTCATTAAAAACTTTTTAAATAAACAGAAAAAAGAAGTTTTAACTTTAATCCAAAATGGTAAAGAAATTTTAGAAAAAGAATTGCAAGCGCAAAAGAAAGATTTTAAAATTGACCACAATTTTGTTACAAAAAGTTTTCACAAACAATCTATTCAAAATGTTAATGAATTATATGAAACTTTGGGAAGAAAAAAAATCACTCCTGATGTGGTGCTCGCTAAAATAAATTCTTTTGAAGAAATGCGAAAAGAATACGATAAATCACAAATTTTAAAAAACTTGAAAAAATTCACTTATGAAAACGAAACAGGTGTTTTTATTGAAGGATTAGATAAAACTAAATTAAAATTAGCGAATTGTTGCAATCCTATTTTTGATGAAAAAATAGTGGGCTTTATTACTAAAGATAAAGGCACCAACGTTCACCGTAAAGATTGCGTTAATTTACAACAATACGATTCTAACCGTCTTATTGTCGCTCATTGGCACCAAAATTATCAATTAAAATACGCCACTTGGCTTTTCATTATTGGTTCTTATAGTTCTTCTTTAATTGTTAATATTACTGATAAAGCTAATGTTTTAGGAATTAATATTTCTAAAATAAACATTATTAATAATAATAAATTATCAGAAACCACTATTAAACTGCAAATACTAGTAAAAAATATTTCTGAAATGGAAAAATTAATTTCTCATTTATTACAATTATCTAATGTTTATCAAATTTATAGAGGAACAAATTAAAAGGTTTATGGTTAAAAAAATAAAAGGAACTCACGATTTATTTCATGATGAGATGTCTAAATGGCAGTTTATCGAAAAGAAGCTTAAAACTCTTTTTGAAACGTACAATTTTCAGGAAATAAGAACTCCTATTATAGAATATAAAGAAGTTTTTTATCGTGCTACCGAAAAATCCGATATGGTTAAGAAAGAAACTTATCAATTTCACGATAAAAAAGGTAGATTAATAGCTTTAAGACCGGAAGGGACGGCTTCTGTTATTAGAAGTTATATTGAAAATAAATTGGATCATCAAAACGAGTTAACTAAATTATATTATTTAGGTCCTTTTTTTCGTTATGAAAGGCCACAAAAAGGTCGATATCGTCAATTCCATCAAATAGGCGTTGAAGCCATTGGTGTGCCTAATTCTTTATCCGAAGTAGAAGTTATTATTTTAGCTTATGAATCTTTGTTAACTTTAGGGCTCAAGAATGTTAAAATTAAAATCAACACTTTAGGGGACCTCCCTACTCGTCAAAATTTTTTAACTATTTTTAAGAATTATATTGACCAAAATACTCAAAATTTATGTAGTTTATGTTTAGAAAGAAAAGAAAAAAATGTTTTACGTATTTTTGATTGTAAACAATGTTCCCAAAAAGATGTTTTAAAAAAAGCTCCTTTAATTTTAGATCACCTTTCTGTAGAAGCTAAAAATAAATTTGACCATGTTTTAGAACTTTTAAAAGAAGCTCGGGTTAATTACGAAATAGACCATCTTTTGGTAAGAGGTCTAGATTATTACACAGATACAGTTTTTGAAATTACCAATAATGACGACGCTAACCAAAATGATTTAGTTTTAGGCGGCGGTGGAAATTATAACGAATTAACCGAAGTTTTTGGTGGTAAAAAAACTCATTGTATTGGTTTTGCTTTAGGAATAGAACGTTTAATGATTGTCATGGAAGAGAATCATTTGTTCCCTGATGTCAGTTCCTCTGTTTTAGATGTTTATTTATTAGCGTTAGACCGAGACGCTTTAAAACCGGCCTTTATGTTGATGCAAAAAATCCGTCAACATGGTCTACAAACTAACATGAATTATGAAACAGGTCATTTCAATAAAAAGTTAAAAAAAGCTTTACAAACTAATCCTAAATACCTTCTTTTTATTGGTGAAAAAGAATTAAAAGATAACGTCTTAACAGTTAAAAATATAGCAGAAAAAAAAGAATATAAATTATCACCAGAACAAACAATCAATTTTTTAATAAAGGAATTAACAAGTGAAAACAAAATATAGTTACGATAATAACGAGATCACCCTTAACCAAAAAGGCGAACAAGTCTTTTTAAAAGGTTGGATCGAAAGAAAAAGAAATTTAGGTAATAAACTTTTTATTGATTTAAGAGATGTTTCGGGGATAGTTCAATTAGTGGTACTTAATGATCATCCTCAACATCAACAAGTTGCTTTGACTAAAATCGAAACAGTGATTGAAGTTAAAGGTGAAGTGATAGAAAGAATCAATAAAAACCCTAATTTAATGACGGGGGAAATCGAAGTTTTAGTGCAAGAAATGTCTTTTCTTTCTGAAGCGGAGCACATACCTTTAAGTATTGTGGAAAAAAACGAAGCTTTAGAAGATTATCGTTTAAAATATCGTTATTTAGATTTAAGAAAAAAAGATAAAAAAAGTTTTTTAATTCAAAGACACGAAATTACTCAAAACATTAGACAAACTCTTTTAAATAATAAATTTTTTGAATTAGAAACTCCTTTATTATCAAAATCAACTCCTGAAGGGGCGAGAGATTATTTAGTTCCTTCACGCATTCATCCTCATCATTTTTACGCTTTGCCTCAGTCTCCGCAAATTTACAAGCAATTATATATGATTTCTGGCTTTGAAAGATATTTCCAAATAGCTCGTTGTTTTAGAGATGAAGATTTAAGATCAGATAGACAACCAGAATTTACTCAAATAGATATTGAGACTTCATTTTTCAGTCAAGAAAATTTAATGAATTTAACTGAAGAGATTATGACGAATTTGTTTGCCAAAATCTTAAACCAGCCTTTAACCACTCCTTTAGAACGTCTGTCTTTCCAAGAAACTATGAACTTGTATGGTTCAGATAAACCTGATTTAAGGTTTGATTTAAAGATCGAACCTTTAAATGCTTATTTTAAAGAAGATTTCGTTAATACAGAAGGAAACGAGAAAACCATTAAAGGGATTAAATTAAATTCTTCCCTTTCTTTAAACCTTTTAACAAGAAAAAAAATAGAAGAATATAAACATTTGATCAAAACCCAATTTAATTTAAATTTAAACCTTTTTAAAAAAAAAGACAATAATTTAAAAGGTAATTTAAGTCAATTTGTTAATGATGCTTCTTTTTTAGAAGAAGGCGAATGGTGCTTTATTATTAGTAACGATTTAAAAGGTCTTTCTTCAGAAGATCATTTGTTAAAAACATTAGGTTTTTTGAGAAATAAATTAGGTCATAATTTGAATTTAATCGACCCTAATAAAGAATCTTTATTGTGGATAGTGGATTTTCCTTTATTTGAATTTAATTCAGAAGATAATCGTTATTACGCTATGCATCATCCTTTTACAGCCCCTTCAGATATTAATATTTTAGAAAAACACCCTGAAAAAGCTCAAGCTCAAGCTTATGATTTAGTGTGGAATGGTTATGAAATTGGCGGAGGTTCTTTGAGAAATTATCAAAGTCACGCGCAAGAATTAATGTTTCAAAAATTAGGTTTTAGTAAAGAAGAAATTCAAAATCGTTTTGGTTTTTTAGTAGAAGCTCTAAAATACGGCACTCCTCCACATGGAGGCATTGCTTTAGGATTAGACCGTTTAGTGATGTTATTTACTAAAACAAATAATATTAAAAATGTTATTGCCTTCCCTAAAACTCAAAGTGCTCAAGATTTAATGATGGAAACACCTAGTTTAGTTGATCAAGAACAATTAGATGTTTTAAACATTCAATTAAAAAAGGACGCTGAAAAGAAATAAAATAGTATAATATTAAAAGATCCCTAAATAAGGGATCTTTTTTTCTATCTCAAAACTTTTAGAAAGAAAATGATCTTATTTTGATATAGAAAAAATATAAATATTAAAA
>NZ_AKIN01000018.1:0-9669 GCF_000309405.1 Vaccinium witches'-broom phytoplasma str. VAC | reverse complement strand
AAAAATATTATTTTTTATTTTTATATAAATGAAATAACAATGATCAATTTAAGAAATACTAGAATAATTAGCATTTCTTTTAAAGGTTTTTTAAATCAAAAAACCTTTAAAATTCTTGTCTTGTGAATTAAACAAGACCGCAAAAGACCAAAAGGAGGTTATCATCATGAATAAATATGAAGTAATGTATATTTTACAACCTAATTTAGAAGAACAAAATGTAAAAAAAATTATTGATAACGTTAATGGTATTTTTACAAAAGAGGGTAAAGTTGCAGAATTGAAAGAAATGGGATTAAAAGAGTTAGCTTATCCTATTCAAAAATTCAACAAAGGTTATTATGTTTGGTTATTAGCTGATTCTAACAGCACAGTTGTAGCTGAATTTACTCGTATAGCTAATATATCTGAAGAAATAATAAGATATATGGCAATTAAATTAGAGGATAATAATTAAAATGATTAATAGAGTAGTTTTAGTAGGTAGAATTACAAAAGATCCAGAATTACGTTTTATTAACGGTGATATTCCTTTAGTGCGCTTTAATTTAGCAGTTAATAGGACTTTTACTAACTCTGAAGGTATTAGAGAAACTGATTTTATTCGTTGTGTTGTTTGGAATAAACAAGCAGAAAATTTAGCTAAATATATTAATAAAGGTGCTTTAATCGGTATTGAAGGTAAAATTAAAACTAGCGTTTTTGACAACGGCACAGATAAAAAACAATTCACAACAGAAATTCAATGCGATTCTATTCATTTTTTAGATTCTAGAAAAAACAAAGATAATCACAGTAATGATTCCCAGAATTCAGCAGCAGAAGATTTTAATATTAATGAAGATGATGGATTCCCTTTTTAATTTAACTAAATAACGATAATATAAGGAAGTGTTAAAAGATTATGAAATCAAGTAAAAAGAAATTTTTTAAAAAACGTCGTAAAGTATGTTACTTTACTCAAAACAAAGTGACTAGAATCGATTTTAAAGATGTAGAATTATTAAGTAAATTTGTCACTAATAGAGGCAAAATTTTACCAAGCAGAACTACTGGAACATCTGCTCAATGGCAAAGACGTTTAGCAATAGCTATCAAAAGAGCTCGTCACATGGCTTTAATGCCTTTTGTAATACAATAATCATAAAAAAAATAAAACAAGTTAATAATGCTTGTTTTATTTTTTATATTGAGAATTTATTATTTTTCAAAATAAAATTTATGATAGAAAAGTGAGTTTACAAAAAATTATGTTCAAATCATTGAGAAAAAAAAATCTCAATTATAAAAAATACTTCTTAATTATTATTTTAATTTCTGTATTCGTTATTTTAGCTATTTATGATTATAATAACATTAAAGACATAATGGATAATCCTAAAAAACAATTCGAAGAAATAAAAAGCAATATTTTGAAGTTATTTTTTAGCCTTTTGGGTCAAATAATATTTTTATTCGTCCTTTTTAGCATTTATTTTAATTTTAAAAATCATTTAAAAATTAAAAAATTACAAAACAGACTTTCCTTATGGTCCAAACTATCTTATTTTGTCAATCAAATCGGTGAAGAAGTTTTTAATGAATTGCCGATAGGCATTATAGTGATCGATTCTTTTTCTAATGAGATGCAATGGATTAATCCTTACGCTGATAAAATCTTTAAAAAACCTACTATCAATACTCCTTTACAAAATTTACACCCCAAAATGAAAGAATTATTAAATTCCAACCAAACACAAACTATTTTAACTATTGGTGAGGAAATTTTTGATTGTTTATACAATAAAGAATTTAATCTTTTTTATTTGTTTAATGTTACAGAAAGAGAGAAAATTAAAAGTCTTTATCGCCAAAAAACACCTGTTTTAGTTTTTTTATCTTTTGATAATATAGAAGATTCTTTAAAAAATTGGGACTTTTCTGAACAATCTCAAATCAAAGCAGAATATTTAAGTGTTTTATCTGACTTTGTAGAATTATATGAAGGTTATTTAAAGCAATTATCAGATGATAAATTTTTATTATTATTAAACCGTCAACAATTAGAAAATATCATGAGTGATAAATTTTCTATCTTAAAAACGATTCGTGATATTTCTAATAAATATAAATTAAAAATCACTCTTTCTATGGGTGTAGCTTGTTATAATTTACCTTATAATAGATTAGCTTCTTACGCTCAAAGCGCGATTGAATTAGCACAAAAAAGAGGCGGAGACCAAGTAGTTGTTAATATTGAAAACCAAAAAATTCAATATTTCGGTGCGACCCAATCTTCTTTAAGTACTAATTCCAAAGTGTCTGCTAGAGTGAACTCAGAAATTATCAGAGATCTTTTAGAACAAAATAATAATTGTTTTTTTCTGAGTCATATTAATCCTGATCTAGATTCTTTGGGTTCAATGATTGCTTTTTATAAAATAGCTTTATCTATTAATGATAATTACGAACATTATATTATTTTAGACGAAGAAAAGATGGATCAAAATTTTAAAATTATTTATCAAAACTTATTAAAAGAAGAACCGGAATTATCTAAACATATTATCGCTACCGCCAAAGCTAAAAATATCATTAATAAAAATTCTTTATTAGTTATTTTAGATACGCAAAACAAAGAAATCGTTAATAGTCCAGAATTATTGGATTTAACACCTAATACGATCATTATTGATCATCATAGATCTTCTGATGAAATCATCGTTAACACTTTTGCTTATATAGATTCTTCCTCTTCTTCCACTGTAGAGATGTTAATTGAATTAATCTATTTTTTAAACCAAAAAATAGATATTACTCCTTTTGAAGCTAGTGTTATGTATGGTGGAATGGTAATAGATACTAATTATTTTACTTATCGTACTAATTCAAGAACTTTAGAAGCCGCTTCACAATTAATTTCTATGGGAGCAGAAAGCGATAAAGTAAAATTTTGGTTTAGACAAGAATTTTCTAAAATATTAAAAATGAACCAATTAATTTCTAATATGGAAATTTATATGGATAGATTCGCCATTGTTAAAAGTAATGAAATAGTAGAAAATCGTTCCTTTTTAGCGAAAGTAGCTGAAAATATTTTAAATATTCAAAATATTGAGGCAGCTTTTGTTGTTGGTCGTTTGCAAGAAAAAGAAATAGGTATTAGCGCTAGATCTTATAAAAATGTTAACGTTCAAATCATTATGGAACAAATGGGCGGCGGCGGTCATATGAATAGTGCAGCAACTCAAATAAAAGAAAGCAATATTGATATCATTGTAGGAAAATTAAAAAATATATTAGCGTTAGAATATAAAGAAGGGGCTAAAAATATGAAAGTAATTTTATTAGAAGATATTAAAAATAAGGGTAATACAAATGACATTATCGAAGTTACTCTAGGTTATGGTAATTTTTTAATTAAAGAAAAAAAGGCTCTTTTAGCTAATGATAAAAACATTAAACAAATAGAAAAAGACAAACAACTAAAAGAACAACAAGATTTGGAACATACTACTTTAATGAATAAATTAAAAAAAGATATTGATAATAAACAAATTAATTTAAAAATTACTGTTGGTCAAAAAGGAAAAATGTACGGAAAAATCACTATGAAACAAATAGTGGATGAATTTTTAAAAGAATTCAATATTTTAATTAACAAGAAAAAAATTGTTTTAGACAGCGAAATCAATTCTTTAGGAATCTACAAAGCTTCAGTAGTTTTGAAAAAAGATATAACGGCGTCCTTTATTATTAATGTAGTGGAAAATAAAAATGAATGAAAATATAAAACTTCCTTATCATTTAGAAGCAGAACAAGCTATTTTAGGCATTATTTTTTTAGAATCTAGCCAAATAGTTAATGTAGTTGATCGTTTAGAACCAGAAGAATTTTTTAATATTAATCATCAATTTATTTTTATGGCGATGATAGAATTATACCAAAAATCTCAACAAATTGATTTTTATACCGTTTCACTTACATTAAAAAACAAAAACCAAAAAATAGAAGGTAACACGAATTATTTAATTAAATTAACTAATATGATTCCTTCTATAAATCATCTAGATACTTATATTGATTTGGTCCACGAAGCTGCTTTAAAAAGAAACATTATTAAAACAGCTTCTGCTATCGTTCACGAAGGACTTAGCAATCCTGATCTTCATAATGAAGAGTTTTTAAATAGTGTGGAAGAAAAATTCTTTCAAATTTCTAAAAATAAAAAAAGTAATAAATTTATCCTCCTAAAAGATCTATTAAGAGAAGTGAGAAAGCTCACTATTGAAAATAAAAGGAATAATAATATTATCGGTTTAAAAACTGGTTATGCCGGTTTAGACGAAATTACTTTAGGTTTAAAACCAGAAGAATTAATCATTTTAGCAGCTAGACCTTCCATGGGTAAAAGTAGTTTAATGATGAATATAGCGGTTAATATTGCTCAAGAAAATAAAAACGGCAAAGCTTCTGTGGCTATTTTCAGTTTAGAGATGTCTAACGAACAATTAGGTTCTAGAATGATAAGCACTAAAAGCCAAATCTCTCATAAAAACATTCAATTAGGAATATTAAATCAACAACAATTAAAACAAGTTAATTATTCAATCGAAACATTACAAGATTTAAATTTATATTTCGATGATTCAGCAGCAGCTAATATTTTAGATATTAGATCTCAATGTAGACAATTAAAAAGACAAGATAAATTGGATATAGTTATTATCGATTACTTGCAATTAATCAGAAAAGCTAATAAAACTAATAGTCAAGGTTTTTTCAACCGTCAAGAAGAGGTTTCTGATATTTCTAAGAGTTTAAAGGAAATGGCTAGAGAATTAAAAATACCGGTTTTAGCTTTATCACAACTTTCCCGAGAAGTAGAAAAAAGAGAAGATAAAAGGCCTATTTTATCTGATTTAAGAGATTCTGGTAGCATTGAACAAGACGCTGATATTGTGATGTTTTTATATCGAAAACATTATTATAACAAAGACAGAAAAGACGTTCCTTTAGTTGATTTAGGCCATACTGAATTAATTATTTCTAAAAACCGTCAAGGAGCGACTGGTACAAAACATTTTAATTTAAATTTAGATTATCTTTTATTTAAAGAAATTGATATAATACCAGAATAATTTTTATAAATTAACAAGCACCATCAATAGATATTTTTTTATAAAAGAAATAATTCTAGCAAGGAGAAGAAAATGTTTGATAAATTAAATTTAATAAAAGAAAATTATTTAAATTTACAAAAAAAAATATCAGATAATTTAGAAAATTTAAAAAACGTTGAACTTTTAAAACAATATCATAAATTACAAATAATTGTTTTTGTTTATGATCAATATTTAAATTTAGAAGAAGAATTAAAAAAAACTAAACAAATCATCAAAAAAGAAGAACCAAAAGATAACGAATTAATTATTTTAGCTAAAGCAGAAAAAGAAGAATTAAAACAACAAATTCAAAATAAACTCCGAGAATTAAAAAAATTATTGTTACCACAAGATGAAGATGACGAAAAAAACGTTATTATGGAAATTAAAGGTGGAATTGGCGGTAGAGAAGCCAACCTTTTTGCTTCAGATTTGTTTCGTACTTATATGAAATACGCGGAAAATAAAAAATGGAAAACAGAAATCATTAATTTCACCCAAACTTTAAAAAACGGAATTAGTTCAGTAGAATTAATGATTTCTGGTAAAAATATTTATTCCTTTTTAAAATATGAATCAGGCGTTCATAGAGTTCAAAGAGTGCCCGAAACAGAAAGTCAAGGAAGAACACATACTTCAACCGTGAAAGTATTAGTGATTCCTGAAACTAAAAATATTGAATTAGATATTAATTGGAACGATATTAGAGTAGATACTTATAATTCTAGTGGTCCAGGCGGTCAATCAGTTAATACCACTAAATCAGCTGTTAGATTGACTCACTTGCCTACAGGTCTAAGTGTTGCTTCTCAAACAGCTAAAAGTCAACACGAAAATAAAGATAAAGCTTTTCAATTATTAAAAAATAGAATTTTTTATCAAATGAAATCTCAACAAGAAAAAGATAAAAATGATGTTAAAAAGAATTTAATCGGTAAAGGCGAAAGGAGTGAAAAAATCAGAACTTATGATTATTCAAGCAATAGAGTAACAGATCATAGAATAGGTTTAACACTTCAAAAACTAGATTTATTTATGGAAGGTAAAATAGATTTAGTCATCAAACCTTTAATTGATGAAATGGAAAAACAAAAATTAAAAGAAGAATTTTCAAAAAATGAATAAAAAAAATAAAATTATTATTTTTCCTACTGATACTGTTTATGGTATAGGAGCTAAAATCAATGATACAGAAAGTTTAAAAAAGATTTATCAAATTAAAAAAAGAGATCTTAATAAGCCAATAGCTATTTTATTTTATTCGTTAGAACAAGTTAAAAATATAGCTATTATAGATCTCAAAATTATCAAAATAAGTCTTTTTTTTTGGCCAGGAGCTCTTACTTTAATCGTGAATGCTACTCCTTCTTTTTATCAATTAACTAAAGAAAAAAAATTAGGAATTAGAATTCCTAATCATAAATTGGCTTTAAAAATATTAAAAGATGAAGGACCTTTAAGAGCAACTTCTGTCAACGACAGCGGCCAACCACCTTTAAATAATTTTGAAGAAATAGTTAATAAATATAAAAATCAAGTAGATTATATTTACCCTAATAAACAAACAAATTCTAATGTTTCTTCCACAGTTATTGATACAACTACTCCTTCTTGGGAAGTTATTAGAAAAGGCGATGTTTCGTTAGATATGATTAAACAAGCCCTTATATAAAGATTTTTTTCATAAAAAACATTTCTAAATGAATTTTAGGATCTAAAACTCCTTTTTTAATTTGATAAGATAAATCTAATAAAGATAAAAATAAATTAGTTATTTTTTCTTTGTTTAAAGTTTGACTTTCTTTCGTTAAATAATATATTTTAGCAGGAGGGAAGTTTAAAATAAAAGCTATTTCTTTTTGGCTTTTTTTTTTATTTTTTAAAGTTTTAACAATAATAAGTTCTTGTAGTTTTTTCAAAATTTGATGAATAATTAAAAAAACATCTGTTTTTTGTTTCATCATTTCTTTAAAAATTAAAAAACCATCAATAGGGTTTTTAATATCGATAATAGAATAAATTAAAGAAAAAATATTTTGTTCTTCTTCAGAGTAAACTAATTTATCTATTAATTTCATATCAAAAATAACTCTATCCGAATGATGATATAACTTAATTTTTTTAATTTCTTCATTTAATAAGAATAAATTACCGTTAGTTTTTTGAATTAATTGGGGGATTATTTTTTTTTCTATAAAAAAATTATCTTTTTTAAACAGATCTGAAACATATGAAATTAAATCTTTTTCAGAAAGATTAATAACTTTTTCTTCGTTAAATATTTTATTTATTTTGTTTCTAATATGAACAGGGAAATTATCTTTTTCCGCAGTAATATACATAATAATATTAGGATTAGGTTTTTCAATATAATCAAGCCAAAAAGAGATATCTTTTTGAAGAAATAATAAAGAAATATTTTCAATAAAAATAATTTTTTTATTGAAAAAAAAAGAATTCGTAAATAATTCTTGTTTTAATTTTTCGATCACTTGTAAACAATTATCGCTTTCTATTTTATAATTAATAAATTGATAATTATTCTTTTGACAATCTTTTTTTAAAGAATCTTTTTTTTGCTCTAAAAAAAATAATTGTGAATAAAATAATAAATTTAAAGAATGCATTTTCCCTTTAAAATCCTTTTATAAATTTTTTTAATCCAAGTTATTCTTCTTTTTAGTCTTTTTAACTGGGGGAATTTTTTTTATCTTTTTAGCTCGAGGATGAAATTGAAAATAAACCTCTTTTAAACGTTTTTGACTGATGTGAGTATAAATTTGAGTAGTAGAAATATCTTCATGACCTAAAATGTTTTGTAAAGTCCTCAAATCTATACCATTTTCTAACAAATGAGTAGCGAAAGAGTGTCTCAAGGTATGAGGGGAAGATTTAGATGATAACCCTACTAATTTGATAATCTTTTTGAATATTTTATAACATCCTTGCCTCGATAAAAGTTCACCTTTATTATTTAAAAAAACTAAATTACTTTTTTTATCTTTTAATAAAAATTTACGTGAAAGATCCAAATATTCTTTAATTATGTTTGAAGAATATTTGGAAATAGGAACAACCCTTTCTTTAGAGCCTTTTCCTAAAATAATAATTTGTGATTGTTTAAAATCTAGATTATCTAAAGTCAAATTTAACAGTTCGGTTATTCTCAAACCTGAACCATACATCAATTCAAAAATAGCTTTATTTCTTATTTCGATAATAGAATCATTTTTATTGACTTGTTCTAAAAAGGAAAACACCTCTTCCTTAGATAAAACTACCGGTAAGGTTTTATCTATTTTAGGCATTTTAAACATTAAAGAAATATCATAATCTATTTTTTTTTCTAATAATAAAAAATGATGAAATTTTTTAATAACGATAATTTTTCTCGCTAAAGTTTTACTCCCTATGCGTTTATTATTGGCCATATGAAACAAAAACAAAGAAAAATGTTCTTTATTAATTTCTTTAAAATCTTTCAATTTTAATTCATTTTCTATAAAAATTAAATATTGTTTAACATCGGTTAGATAAGATTTAACTGTATTAAAAGATAAAATAATTTCATCCGAAAGATATAATTCAAATTCTTTTAAAATATATTTCATTTTTAAATCATTTTCTTTCTTTAAAAATAAATTATTTAAAATTTATTTTTCATTTCTTTTTTAGGTTTAGTTTTTTTAATGGCTAAATATATAAAAAAAGTATTTAAAGGTATTTTAACTAAATTAGTTAAAACAATAGATTCCCATTGGAATTTTCCAGTACTAAAATAAATTAATAAAGTGGAGATAATAGCAATCAAATAATTCAAAATACAAGTGATTACAGTTATATCTTTTTTCTTATAAATGTTTAAATACTTGGAAATAATATCTATTCCACCACTAGAACTGCCTTTTCCAATAAGAATGCCGTAAGTAAGTCCTCCTACGATGGCAACGATCATAACTCTCAATAAAGAAAGACCAAAACCACTATCTTCTGGGAAACGACCAAAAAAATTTTTAAGTCCCAAACAATTTAGATCATTAATTAAATAAGTTAATGTTAGTATAAAAAATAAAATAAAAAAACTATTTAAAAGAGTGGTAATGCTGAATTTACGATCTAATTTCGGAAAAGAAATTAAAATTAATAAAATTCCGTTCACAATTCCATAAAAAGAAGTTGCAAAAAAACCAATAAATAAAGGATTTTTAATTTGGAAAATACTTTTTAAAACTTTAGCAATAGCATCGCCAATACCGTGAACTCCTGTTGCATATAAATTAATGTTATAATTACCACTGCTAAAAACAACATCTAATAAAGAATAAATAAAAGATAATGTCAAAAACAATGTAAAATTTTTTATATTAATAATTTTTGTTTCTTCTAAGTGCCTGCCTGAGTTGCTCATATATACCTTATATACCTTTTTTATCTATTATTATTTTTATTAAAAATTATTCATTTAAAAAGAAATAATTTATTCTTTTCTAATGGAAATAAAATTCTATAAAAATAAATTATTCA
>NZ_AKIN01000019.1:0-1535 GCF_000309405.1 Vaccinium witches'-broom phytoplasma str. VAC | reverse complement strand
TTCCTATCCATCTTTTAGCTAGGGTTGCTTTAGATTATGATGTGCTTCTGGAATGACCAGAGTCATCCCTTATGATGTAGCAAATACAATACTTGTTGATCTCAATAAAATATAATTTGGTTTTTCCTAAAAAAAATAAATGATTCGATTGATTAATGATGGCAAAAAATGTTTCAGATGGAGTAGTACTCAAGTGGTTATAAGAGGCGTCCCTGCTAAGGACGTAGTCCAATTTTTGGTGCAAGGGTTCGAATCCCTTCTGCTCCGCCAATTATAAAAAAAATTTGATGATATTTTTTTACTTAAGCATTTGTTAAATAGTTTTATTTTTCCCAATAATATAATATTTAGCCAGAATTGATTTATCTTTTGCTTAATTAAATAAAATTATATATTATTATCGTTTAAAAGAAAAAACATCTTTATATCTAAATAAAGATGTTTTTTTATTAAAGAAGTTTATTATTTGTAAGAAACCTATTATCTTTTAGATTGAGGTTTTTTAATTTGTTGTAAAATCAAAAAAATAATCGCTGAAATCATTATAGAGATAAAAACACCTATAATTATAATTTGGAAAGCGTTAATGCTTTTTTCTTTATCATCATCTTTTGTAGTGCTTTTTTTCGTTGTGTCAGTTTTTTTGGATGTTTCAACTTTCTTTTTAACTTCTTCATTAGCAGTTTCAGAACCTTTGTTAATGTTTTCATTATTTGTTTCAGCGTCTTTTTGATCGCTTTTTTTGGATGGTTCAGATTCTTTTAATTTTTGATAATCTGTTTCGATTTTGGTTAATTGTGTTTTTTTAACTTCCAATTCAGAATAATGACTTTTAGCTAAAAACTCATTTATTTTATTTTTTAAAGTATTGATATTGGTGTCTTTTAATTTATTAGCATCCGTCAATTCTGTTTGTTTAGTTTCTAAACTTTTCATATTGGTTTCTAATAATTTATTTTGATTCATTATTTTGAGGAACGCCGTTTTAACTTCTTCCAAAGTTTTTTCACCTGCTTTGGATAAAACTAAAGCATCATTGAAATAATTCTGTTTTTGATCTCTTATTTTTTGCACCAATTGTTTCATATTGTCCAAAATAGTTTTATCAGCCGGCGGAATTTTATTGTTCGCTGATTTATCATTTATTTCGGTTAATACATTATTGAAAACCACATCTTCAAAGAGTTGTTTTAACACTTCTATATTGGCAGTAGTAAAGATGTTTTTGATTTCTGTTTCAAAAGTTGATATTTCTTGCAATAAAGCGTCAGCTTTGGCTTTGATATCGGCTTTTTGTTGTTCTTTATTTTTTATTTCTAAAATCTTCTCTTTGATAAGCGGAGTGTTTTCATTACCACCTCCAAATACTTTATTATGAGAGAAGAATATCAATAGGAAAACCGACAAAATTCCTGTTAATTGTAACAATGTAGATAAATAATTTTTATTTTGCGAAAACATTTGTATTTTATTTAAAAACCCTTTCTAGTAGATTTATTAAAATACATTTTCATATTATAATAAATGAATAAAAT
>NZ_AKIN01000020.1:0-2529 GCF_000309405.1 Vaccinium witches'-broom phytoplasma str. VAC | reverse complement strand
ATTAAAAAAATAATAAAAATTTAATTTTTCTTTAAAGGGAATTTTTTTGTTATCGCCAATACTTCTTTTTTAACTGCTTTCAAAACTTCTTCATTTTCATAATTATTTAAAACTCGGTCAATTAAATGAGCAATTTGAACAAAATCTTTTTCTTTTAATCCTCTTGTCGTCATAGCCGGCGTTCCTATTCTGATTCCGCTAGTTAAAGAAATTTTTTCTTTATCAAAAGGAATAGAATTTTTATTAACAGTTATATTAGCCTTATGAAGGGTATCTGCTGCTAATTTGCCATTTAAAAAAGGGTTTTTATGCTTCAAATCAATAAGTATTAAATGATTATCAGTTGTTTGACTAACCAAACGATAACCTAATTCTTTTAAAGTGTTGGCTAAAGCTTTTGCATTTTTAACTATTTGTTGTTGATAAACAATAAAATCATCTTTTAAAGATTCTTTGAAGGCAACTGCTTTAGCGGCGATAACATGCATTAAAGGACCTCCTTGAATGCCCGGGAAAACACCTTTATTAATTTTTTTGATTATTTCTTCATTATTGGTTAAAATGATTCCTCCTCTTGGACCTCTTAAAGTTTTATGAGTAGTAGAAGTAACAATATCAGCATTAGCTAAAAAAGGAGAGGGATGTAAGTCAGCCGCCACTAAACCAGCAATATGAGCCATATCTACCATCAAATAAGCATTGACTTCATCAGCTATTTTTCTAAATTCTTGAAAATCAATAATTCTAGAATAAGCAGAAGCTCCGGCGATAATTAATTTAGGTTTAGTTTCATGCGCTATTCTTCTAACTTCTTCGTAATCAATTATTTCGTTGTCTGGTGAAACACCATAACTAAATGATTTTAAAAAATTACCAGAAAAACTAACTTTTGAACCATGAGTTAAATGACCGCCAGCGTTTAACGACATTCCTAAAATAATATCATTAGGTTTTAATAAAGATTGAAAAACAGCCATATTAGCTTGTGAACCTGAATGAGGTTGAACATTAGCATATTTAACTTTAAATAATTTTTTAACTCTTTCAATCGCTATGTTTTCAATTTCATCAACATAATCACAACCATGATAATATCTTTTTTGCGGATAACCTTCAGCATATTTATTAGTTAAAACACTTCCTTGCGCTTCCAAAACGGCTTCAGAAACATAATTTTCTGAAGCAATTAACTCTATATGTTCTTCTTGTCTTTGAATTTCTTTTTTTATTAATTCATAAATTTCTAAATCTTCTTTTTTTAAATTTTTCATCTCGCTTCTTCCTCTCTTTCTTTAATTTTTTTGAATAAATAATTGCCAAAAAGTAAAAAAATAATTGTTTTTAATGTAAAAACAATTATTTTATAAAAATGGTAAAATTAAATATAAAAGCGTTTTATCTTCTTCGCTAGAAATAATAAAAGGTTTGACCGAATTATCAAAATGAATTTTTATTTCTTTAGCGGGGAAAACTTTTAAAATTTCTTCTAAATGCTTCACATTAAAGGCTGTTTTGATATTTTCTTCAACCTTTCCTTCTAAAAGTAAAATTTCTTCTGATGCGTTTCCTATTTCTTCACTTCCAGAAAAAATTTCTATTTTTTTATTTCGATCAATATTTAAATGAACAATATTATTGAAAATATTTTCTTCTTTAGGTAAAAATAAAGATAATCTTTCTAATGTTTTAGTTAAATCTTCTTTTTTTAATTTAATAAAAGAAGAAAAATGTTCTTCTTTGATTTGTTGTATCAAAGGGAAATTACCTTGAAGAAGAATTGTTTGAAACAATAAAGATTCAGAAAATAAAAAAAGCTTTTGTTCGTTAATAGCTATTTTAACACTTTCATCTTTTTGTTGTTCTAAAAGTTTATTCATTTCTTCTAAACTTTTACTAGGAACAACAATATTAAAATCAGGGTAATCTAAATTCAATTCTATTCTTTTTTGACTTATACGAAAAGAATCAGTAGATAAAGCGGTTAAAAAAGGTTTTTTATAAATTAAATTAACTCCTGTTAAAATAATTTTTTGTTTGTCCTTAGAAGTTGCAATAACAGCTTCTTTAATTAATTTCTTTAAAAAATAACTTTTTAAAAGAAAAATTTTTTCAAAATTAAAAGTGAAATCAATAGAAGGGAAATCGTTAAAATTCATCATTTTTAATTTATATTCCGAAGAAGGTAAAGTTTTGATAACTAATAACTTATTATCCATAGAAGAAATCTTGATAAGAGGTGAATAAATTTTTTTAATAATATCAATAAAATACTTTCCAATTATAATTAAAGAACCGGTTTTTTTAACTTTTAAACTTTCATCTTTTATTTCTAATCTTACTGCTATATTCATGTTAATGACTTCTAAAAACAAAACATCTTCTTGAATTTCTATTTTAATATTATAATAAACTGGGAAAAAAGTTTTTGTAGGAAGTATTTTTTGAATTTGGAGTAAAAAATGCAATAAAACTTCTTTTTTTATTTCAAAATTCATATTTTATATTTCTTTTCTTTAAAATTAATTTTAA
>NZ_AKIN01000021.1:0-2188 GCF_000309405.1 Vaccinium witches'-broom phytoplasma str. VAC | reverse complement strand
ATATTAATTCTAAATTAGGATTGTAAAAAAATATTATACCATAAAACAACATTATTGTAAAGGCCGAAAGTCCTATAAATAAGACAAAAAGGTGAAATATTTTTTGTTCTTCCCCAGACTTCTTTTCTATGATGCGAATATATAAAAAATAAACAAATTAAAAAATTTTAATTTGTTTATGATTGTCATTGCCCTAAATAAGGGGCTATAATTCAAAATTTATTTTCCATTTTTGAAAAATAAATTCTTTTTTTTATTCATATTTTGAGATAATGATGGATTGGCTTTATAGGAAATAGATGTTCTGCGTAAAGGATCTTTTTTACCTTCGGCTATATTATTTTTATCTGTTTTTGGTGGATTTAATATTTTTTTTTGCGCTTTATCTAATAAATTTTGTCCTAAAGCAATTGTTTGATCTTGTATTTGATGAAATATTTGTGAATTTTGGAATTTATCCAATAAGGTTGTAATAGAGCCTGTTTTACTCTCGCTTTCTGGAGTGACGTGGTCATCTTTTGGAGGCGTTAAATCCGAATTTTCTGCTATATTTTCTTCTGATTCAATGTTTACAGGTGTTTCTTCTGAAACTATTTCTTCTGAGATGGGTTCTTCTGGTTCTGCTATATTTTCTTCTGCAGCAAAAGCGCTGATATAAATAACTGAAAAAACAACCATTAAAATAGCCATTATAGAAAGTAACCCAATGATTAATTTTTTAGAATTGAATTTGTTTGTCAATTTTTTTGTTAAAACTCCTTTTTTTTGGATGATTTATTTTTTTAATGTTTTTAAGGTTTAATTTTAAGTTTTTAAGTTTAATTTTTGATTTATGTTTAGGTTGGAAAGTTTATAAAATTATAATAATTTTTACAAATATTTACAATTTAACTATCCGTTAATATTATATATTAACATTTGACTTATAGAAATAAGAAAAATTAATTTATTATCTTTCGTTTTAAAACAATTTTTACCCTATAAAAGGTTTATTGAGTGGTTTGATCTAAATAAGATGGTAAAGTTGGAGACAAAGAAGGTATTTCTTCTTCTTTTAAGCTTTTTTTAGTTTTTTAGCAAAAAAGTATTTTATCTTGTCAAAAAAAGCATAATGGAGTTATTATATCAGATAAAAAGTGAAAAAATTATGAAGAAAAACAATTTATGGATTAATATAAAAAGCCTAAAAAAAATCCAAATAACTGCTATTATCGTAATAGTGATCATTTTTTTCTTTTTTTAGCGTTTATAAGTGGTTTAAAAACTTTCGGAAAACAACTCCTATCCTCATTTTCTGTTCCAGAAAACACTTCCCAACCAATAAACAAAAATAATATCTCACAAGATGATAAGCAAAAAGATCCTATTTTAAAGGACAAAATCAACCTTACCCCTTATTTAGAATATTCTGATAAAGAAGGCAACACCATCAGAGAATGCCGTTTTTTTGAACATATGTAACCAAAGCGGTTGATAATTTAAACCAGTTAAAAGTTCTTCAAAAACCTTGTATTTTCCATTACGACCAAGAACCTCAATATACAGCGAAAGTTTTTCAAAATTTATTAAAACAAAAAGGTTATCGCCAAAGTTTCTCTAATGAAGGTGTTTCTTCTCAAAACAGTTGTATAGAGTCTTTTTGGTCTAATTTTAAAGGCGAACAACTTTATTTAAGAGATTTAGAAAACACGAACACTAAAAATTAAACAAATGATTACTCAATATATTTATTATTACAACCGCAAAAGAAGTATGAAATATTTAAATTATTTTTCTCCTAAAAATTTTAAAATGCGTCAAAATATCCCTTTTAATTTTCCTAAAAAAGGTAATAAAATCAATAAATAAGTCTTTTTATCAACCTTTTAAAAAAGAGTTTTTTTACAATATAATAGGGTTAAAATATATAAAAAAGGCTTTAAAAGTGAAAAAACCTTTCTTAAAAAGGATTTTGATATGGTTAGAAGTATTTGAGAGTTAGAAAAGAAGCTTTTCTGAGTTTTTTTTAGAGAAGATGATTTGGGAAGAGTATTAAATCAATTCCTTAGGAATCAGTTTTATTATAAAAATAAAAAAACCCTCTTAAACGCTAGATATTTAGCATTTTCAACCCAAAATAATAGACAATTTTTCAATTTTAAACGATCTTTTTTTAAAAGATTATTTATATATTTTTAATCATAAATTT
>NZ_AKIN01000022.1:0-1438 GCF_000309405.1 Vaccinium witches'-broom phytoplasma str. VAC | reverse complement strand
ACTATTTAAAAATAAATAAGAAATAATTGTAGATATAATTATCAATAAGATTAAAAAAGTCAATTTCTGAAAAACACTTTTATATGATGTAAGAATTTGAGAGTCATCCATAATCTTTTGTTTTTGAGAAATTTGATTAATTTTTTTTGTAGTTGATTGTATATTTTGTTGACATTCTTTTTTATTATTAATATAAGTTTTAAAATTATTTTTATAAAATCGACTGGAAGGGTCGATAATAAAATCTAAATATTTTGTTTTTAAAATGATATATATAGCAATTAAACAACTAAAAATGTGAAATATTAAAAAATAAATTTTATAAGGAATCATTATTTTAATTTTCCGCAATAAATATTTAAATATTTATTAGGAACTAAACCACGTTTAGGTTGAATTAAGTTGATTAACATATGCGTAGAATCAAACAAATTAACTTTATTAATTAATTTAGTCGTAAAAGGACAGTCAGAAGTTTTTTTCAATTCATATATTTCTAATTCATTTTTATTAGGAAAATTTATTGCAAACCCTAATGTCGTTTCGTAACTATTATTTTTGATTTCAAAATGAATATTATTTTTAATATGAGCTTGAGATTCATATTTTTTTTATCCCATTTCAATAACTTCAAACGCTTCAGGAAATAATACCTTACCCCAAGTTTTTCCTACTACTTTTTTAGTTCCTGTTTTTAGAGCGGTTTTAGCAATAGCATGACCTACTTTTTGATTTATTTTTTTCTTTATATATTCTTTAACTTTGTTTTTGATAGGTTTAGGAATTTTTTGGTATTGCGATATTTGTTCGATATCTCTTTGTTGAATACCCATTTCTTTTAACTCTTTGTTAGAAAATTCACCTTTTGATATTAATTTCTCTATTAAATTATCAAAATCAGGATCATCTAAAAATTTAGTTAAATGATTTAAAAATTCAATTACACTAGTAATGAAAGAAGGAGACATATCGCAATCACAAAAAGTGATATCTACTTGTTTAATTTCGTCTAATTGATTCGTTTCAAAAAAGAAAAACGCTTTTCCTTCGTCGTTTAAAATATAATATCTAACTATATCATTGATCATAGATACTCCATCATCTTTATGATCTAATATTTTATCAGCCATAAATGTTTTAAACCCGTTCCAAAATAATTTTGCGGGTGGCACAAAATTAAGAGCGATACCAGTAGCATTCCCTACTAATTGACTTTTATTAGCATATTATTGATAAGTTCGACAAGGTACCAATGTAATTCCAGGAATATCATAAAAAACTCTTGCGTTATCAGCAAAAATATGACCATCCTCATGTCTCCAACATTGAAAAAAATGTTTTTGGTTCTTATCTTTCTCATAATCATTAGGATTAAAAGTATAAATTTGTCGTGTCCATAAAACTAAACAAATCATTAATATAATAAAAAAAATTTTAT
>NZ_AKIN01000023.1:0-5190 GCF_000309405.1 Vaccinium witches'-broom phytoplasma str. VAC | reverse complement strand
ATAAAAATATATTCAAATATTATATAATCTATCATTATTATAACATATTTTGGTTTTAAACCTAAATTTAAATCATTTATTCTTCTGGTAATCTTTCGATTATCATTTCGTCTTTAAACTTTTTCAAAATAGTTTTATTAATTTTCACTCTTTTGACAAAATCATTTTGAGTGAATAATTTTTCTTTACGGTTCATCACAATGTTATCCGCCGCTACTTGCCCTAAACCATCAATAGCCACAAAAGGCATTCTTAAAGCTTTATCATTTTCAATCATAAATTCGTTTGCTTCTGATTTATTCAAATCAATTGGTAAAAATTGATAACCTAATTGGACCATTTCATAAGCACTTTTTAAAGTATTAATGCGGTTTTGTTCTTTCGCGGTTAATTCTTTTTTAACTGTTTTTTTCATAGTGATTTGTTCATCATCAGGATTTTTATCCGCTTTTCTCAATTCTTTCTCAATTTCGGGAGCTGTTTTCAACATGACATTATAATCAAATTGATCGGCTCTTTTGGAGAAATAACCACTATAAAACAATAAAGGATGATTGACTTTAAACCAAGCAATCCTCATAGCCATTAAAACATAAGCCGCAGCATGTGCTTTTGGAAAAAGGTATTTTATTTTGTTTAAAGATTTTAAATACCATTGCGGTATTTTAGCTTCTATGGGAGAAATTAATTTTTTCCATTCTTGGGGATGAGTATGAGGTTTGCCTTTGCGGACAAACTCCATGATATCAAAAGCTCGTAAAGAATCAACACCTTTTGCGATTAAAGTATTCATAATTTCATCACGACAAGCGATCACTTCGTCAAAAGAAATTTTTGTCTTTATATCTTCTTGGAAATCACCTTTACCCGCTAAAATGTCTTTCGCATTTTGAGTCCAAACATTCGTTCCGTGGGATAAACCTGATACTTTCACTAAAGTAGAGAAATTAAAAGTTTTTTTCTCTTTGTCATAAATATCTTTTAACATCGCGATAACAAAATTAGTACCAAATTCGGGCACAGCGATAGAGGTTTTATTCTTGTCTTTATTAGCGAATAATTCGTATACTTTAATATCATCTAACGGAATATCTTGATAACGATCAAACGGGAATAAAGAAGGATTTTTTTTCACATAATCCATGAAAAATTTAATTAACATTGGATCATCATGACCTAAAATATCCATTTTAAATAAATTGTTTTCAAAAGAATGGTAATCAAAATGAGTCGTTCTCCATTTGGATTCCGTATCATCAGCAGGATACTGAACTGGCGTAATTTCATAGATTTTATGCCCTTTGGGAACTACTACGATTCCTCCTGGGTGTTGACCTGTTGAGCGTTTCACACCTTCAATCATCACAGACCTGCGGCTAATTTCTGAAACACGTATTTCCTCATCCAAACCTTTATCTTTAACAAAACCTTTTACATAACCATAAGCATTTCTTTTCGCTACCGTTTGGATGGTGCCGGCTCTAAAAACTTGTTCTTCCCCTAATAACTCTTTAATATAATCATGGGCTTTACTTTGATAATCTCCTGCAAAATTTAAATCGATATCTGGGGTTTTGTTGCCTTCAAAACCTAAAAAGGTTTCAAAAGGAATATCTTGTCCGTTTTTACTAAAATTTACGTTACATTGAAAACATTTTTTATCCGGTAAATCATATCCAGAATAAGTATGTTCTAAAATATCATAATCATTAGGATCATCTTTTTTAACGTATTTTTTATATAAAGGGTTTTGTTTCTCTTCTTCGGTCATTTTTATCACGGTGTATTGACATTTGGGACAATTATAATGCGGCCTTAAAGGATTTACTTCCGTAATTTCTAACACATTAGCAATAATAGAAGAACCAATCGAACCACGAGAACCTACTGAATAACCATCTTCCATAGATTTTTTAACTAATAAATAAGATAAATAATAAATAGGAGTAATGCTTTGGTTAGCGTCTTTTTGGTTATCATCTCCTAAAATACTTTTCAACTCTTTATCAATTCTCTCTTGAATTAAAGGGTGCACTATTTTGCCATATGAAGCTTCAATACGAGTGGTAATTAAAACCTTCATTTCTTGCTTAATACTAGGAACTTTTAAATTTTGAGCGAAAGTATCATCTTGCAGAGAAAACAACTGTTGGGGGAAAATTTGAATTTTATCAATTTGTTGATTCAATAAATGCGGATTATTAATGACTAAATCTTTTCTCAATAATTCATCTTCAATAAAACTAAAAGCATCCAACATTTCTTGAGTGGTTAATAAATGGTTATCAGGTAAATTTTCAGAGCTAAATTTAGATAATTTATGTAAACCACCGCCAATTAATTTAGCGTTAATATACATTTCACGATAAATTTTTTCATAATGATGCAGGTAATGAACATCTCCTGTCGCGATAATTATTTTGCCTTGTTTTCTCGCTTCGTTAATGATTTTTAACAAAGTATTTTGCACGATAGACAGAGCGTCAATCTCCGGATCATCGCCGCCTAAGTCATAAATCACATGTTTATAAGCGTTTAGCGGTTGAACTTCGATATAATCATAAAAAGCGATCGCTTCTGCTAAATCTTGTTCACTCTTGTTTAAAGCTGTTTCAAAGACATTACTATCAAAACAACCGCTACCGACTAATAAATTTTCACGATGTTGGTTTAATTTAGATTTCAATAAACGGGGTTTTTTATAAAAATTTTGCGTTAAAGAATCACTAATTAAATAAAATAAATCTTGGTAACCGGTTTGGTTTTTCGCTAAAACATTAACATGATAAGATCTTTCAAACAAAGTATCAGCTGCCCCTTTTAAATCATAAAAAGTTAGTACTTTTTGTTCTTCTAATTTCTTCATCATTTCGATATAAACCAAAGCAGTAGTTTCGGAATCATATAAAGCTCTATGACTATGACCTTCTGAAATTGGTTTAGCTTTAAAAACTTTTGCCAATCTTTTTAAAGAAAAAAACTTTAAAAATTGGTGGAAATATTTTTGCGATAAAGGCATAGTATCTATCACAGGTTGAGGTTCATAAGAAAGGCTTAATTTTTTTACATTTTCTAATAAGAAATCCATATCAAAAGAAGCGTTATGAGCGATTAAAGTATAGCCTTTAGCAAAATCTAAAAACTTCGGCAAAATCGCATCAATAGTGGGTTTTCCTTCTAAATCTTGGTTCGTAATTTGAGTAATTTCTTTAATTCTTGGGTTTAATTTAGTTTGCGGATCTACTAATTCATCAAACATTTCTTCTGTGATTTTGCCATTTTCAATTCTCACAGCCGATATTTCAATAATTTTATCTCTTATTTTAGAAAAACCGGTTGTTTCTAAATCAAAAACAACGTATTTATGGTTTTTTAAGGTAAAATTAGGGAATTGGGGGTATTGTTCTTGGTTAGTGATATAAAGGGGTTTTTCCGCGATAAAATCGAATTCAGCCCCTAAAATAGGTTTTATTTTTTTACCACGCAGATGTTTTTCTATTTCTGGAAAAGCATAAACTCCGTTATGATCGGTAAAAGCAAGCGCTTCATGACCCCATTTTTCAGCTATATCAAGATAATCTTTCACACTCGTTACCGCGTCTAAATTAGACATTTTCGTATGGAGGTGAAATTCAATTCTTTTTTTATCTGGATAATCATCTTGTCTTTGGTACATCAAAGGCATATTATCTAGAACTTGATATTTAGGAGTCGCATTTTTAGGAGTAAAATTAAAATAGTATTCTTGGTTTTTAGCGTTAAAATCAACAAAAGTTTCTATTTCTACTAAAACACCTTCTTGAAAATCTTTTTTAATTTGAGTGTAAAAAGTGTTAGTTTTACCTTTATAACTTTGGTTGAAAAAACTTTTATATTCGATAGAATCTTGTTTGGTTTCGGGATCTACTAAAAAAAACTTAACTAAAACGCTTTGGTTATTTTTAATAGGTAATTCGGTCACTTGTTGCACATAACCTTTAACCCTAAATGCGGGATTATTTTGTTTAAAGGTTTTTAAAGCGCTGTTTTGAATCGGAATATCTTTAAAAGAAATTAAAGGCAACTCGTTATGATCCCATTGTTGCTGTCTTTTTTCAGCCATTACATCACCTTTATTGCGGAATTGGTAAAAACATTGGTGTTCTTCTTCAAATAATTTTTGTAAACTCGGCAGAAGATCCAGTTGAGTAAGAATATTTTTTAAATAAGGAGGAAAATCAAACTCACAAGTTTTCTTCTCTACATCAATCAAAGGTGTTTGATCCAAAATCTTATATATTTCGTTTTCCTGCTTTTGAGCGATAATATTAATTAAATTAATTTTAAATTTTTCTTCAGAAGTTAATTCGTCCTTAACCAGATCATTAAAACCATCTATAGTAGGATCTTTTAACTCTGATAGAGTTAAAAGATCTGGATATTCCGTTATAAATTCTAAATCTATGCCATAACGGTGAATAAAAAAAGTGTTTAATTCCTTTAAAATATCAGTTCGATGGAAATATTTTAAAAGAATCGGATTTAAGCGAAAGACGACTTTTTTATCTTCCCAAGATATAGTCGGCGTAGAATTGAAAAGATCTAAAAAAGACTCATTGGCTTCTGTTTTTTTCTTTTGCAAAATGTATTGGAATTGTTTTTCCCAGATTTGTTCGTCTTTTAAATAGTTAAAATGGTGGAATTCATAACATACATGACAAGAAATGTTTTTCACGACTTCTTCGGTATGAACTTTAATAAATTCTTGTAAATGTTTACGGAATTCATCTAAAAGCGCAGCTTCAGAAGGGAATTCGTCCGCGGCCACAAAAAAAGTCCAACTAATTTGGGACAAATCTACCAATACTTCTTGTAATTGAAATTGTTGTAATTCTGGTTTTTTTAAGGTTTGGAGAAATTCTTCGAACTTATGAGACATTTTTTTACTCTTTTTAGTTTTAAATTTTAAAATCAGTGGAGATATAAAAAAAGAAAAACACATGAATTTCATGTGAGCATAAGGAATAAATATTATTTTTTTGGTACTGATGATCGGACTTGAACCGATATGAGTTTAACCTCGTTTGATTTTGAGTCAAATGCGTCTGCCAATTTCGCCACACCAGCATACATTTTAATTATAACATAATTAAAAATATTCTTAATCTTTTTTTCAAAAGAAGTAATTTGCTTATTAATTAGTAATATATA